>NZ_JBSGEZ010000010.1:0-135687 GCF_053603155.1 Nocardia sp. NPDC004260
GTGGACGGCACCGCGACGGTCATCGAGCCTTCCGCGCACAGTTGCAGGAAGCGTTCGATGCGGCCGGAGGTGTGGTCCGGGCCCTGGCCCTCGTGGCCGTGCGGCAGCAGCAGCACGACGTCGGAGAGCTGGCCCCACTTGGCCTCACCGGAGGAGATGAACTCGTCGATGATCGACTGCGCGCCGTTGACGAAGTCACCGAACTGCGCTTCCCACAACACCAGCGCGTTGGGGTTGCCCAGCGAGTAGCCGTATTCGAAACCGACGGCGGCGTATTCGCTCAGCGCCGAGTCGTGCACGGCGAACCAGCCCGGGTTCTCGCTGCCGATGTTGTGCAGCGGGGTGTACTCCTCGGCGGTCTTGCGGTCGATGATCACCGCGTGGCGCTGGGTGAACGTGCCGCGGCGGGAGTCCTGACCGGTCAGGCGCACCGCGCGACCCTCGTCGATCAGCGTGCCGAAGGCGAGCAGCTCCGCGAAGGCCCAGTCGACCTTGCCCTCGTAGGCCATCTCGCGGCGCTTCTCCAGCACCGGCTTGACGCGCGGGTGCACGTTGAAGCCGTCGGGCACGTTGAGGAACGCGTCGCCGATGCGCTGCAGAACCGACTTGTCCACAGCGGTGACGACGGTCGCGGGCACCGGCTGGTCGCCCTCGACCGACTCGCTCGGCCCCGGCGAGTACTTCTCCAGCTCGCGGACCTCGTTGAACACCCGCTCCAGCTGGCCTTGGTAGTCGCGCAGCGCGTCCTCGGCCTCTTTCAGCGAGATGTCGCCGCGGCCGATCAGGCTCTCGGTGTACGCCTTGCGGACCGAGCGCTTGGTGTCGATGACGTCGTACATGTACGGCTGGGTCATCGACGGGTCGTCGCCCTCGTTGTGGCCGCGACGGCGGTAGCAGATCATGTCGATGACGACGTCCTTGCGGAACTTCTGCCGGAAGTCGACCGCCAGGCGGGCCACCCAGTCGCACGCCTCCGGGTCGTCGCCGTTGACGTGGAAGATCGGCGCGCCGATGAACTTCGCGATGTCGGTGGAGTACTCGGTGGAGCGGCTGTTCTCCGGAGCGGTGGTGAAGCCGATCTGGTTGTTCACCACGATGTGGATGGTGCCGCCGACCCGGTAGCCGCGCAGACCCGACAGGTTCAGCGTCTCGGCGACCACGCCCTGACCGGCGAACGCGGCGTCACCGTGCAGCATCAGCGGCACGACCGAGAAGCCCTCCGGGCCGTCGCCCTTGTCCAGCAGGTCCTGCTTGGCACGCGCCAGGCCCTCGAGGACCGGATCGACCGCCTCCAGGTGCGAGGGGTTCGCGGTGAGCGAGACCTCGATCTCGTTGTCGCCGAACATCTGCAGGTAGGTGCCCTGCGCGCCGAGGTGGTACTTCACGTCGCCGGACCCGTGGGTGGCGGCCGGGTTCATGTTGCCCTCGAACTCGGTGAAGATCTTCGAGTAGGGCTTGCCCACGATGTTGGCCAGCACGTTGAGCCTGCCGCGGTGCGGCATGCCGATGATGACCTCGTCGAGGCTGTGCTCGGCGCACTGGTCGATCACCGCGTCCATCATCGGGATGACGGCCTCTGCGCCCTCCAGCGAGAAGCGCTTCTGCCCGACGTACTTGGTCTGCAGGAAGGTCTCGAACGCCTCGGCCGCGTTCAGCCGGTTCAGGATGTACTTCTGCTGCGCGACCGTCGGCTTCGCGTGCTTCTGCTCGACCCGATCCTGGATCCACTGCAACTGCTCGGGCTCGAGGATGTGGGTGTACTCCACACCGACGTGGCGGACGTAGGCGTCGCGCAGGACGGACAGCACGTCGCGCAGCTTCATCTGGTCCTGGCCGTGGAAGCCCGCCACGTTGAACGTGCGGTCCAGGTCCCACAGGGTCAGGCCGTGCTGGGTGACGTCCAGGTCCGGGTGGCTGCGGAACTTGTCCTTCACCAGCCGCAGGGGATCGGTGTCGGCCATCAGGTGGCCGCGGTTGCGGTAGGCGGCGATCATCTCCAGCACGCGGGCGCTCTTGTCGACAGCGCGCTCGCGGATGTCCTTGCGCCAGCGGATCGGCTCGTACGGCACGCCGAGACCGTGGAAGATCTCGTCGTAGAACTCGTCGGCGATCAGCAGCTGGTGGATGGTGCGCAGGAAGTCACCGGACTCCGCGCCCTGGATGATGCGGTGGTCGTAGGTGGAGGTGAGCGTCATCAGCTTGCCGATGCCCAGATCGGCGATGCGCTCGTCGCTCATGCCCTGGAACTCGGCGGGGTACTCCATCGCGCCTGCTCCGATGATCGCGCCCTGGCCGTTCATCAGGCGGGGCACCGAGTGCACGGTGCCGATGGTGCCCGGGTTGGTCAGCGAGATGGTGACGCCGGAGAAGTCCTCCGCGGTGAGCTTGCCGTCGCGGGCGCGGCGGACGATATCCTCGTAGGCGGTGTGGAACTGCCCGAAGGTCATCGCCTCGCAGCCCTTGATGGCCGCGACGACCAGCGATCGGCTGCCGTCCTTGCCGGGCAGGTCGATGGCGAGGCCGAGGTTGGTGTGCGCGGGGGTGACCGAGTTCGGCTTGCCGTCGATCTCGGCGTAGTGCCGGTTCATGTTCGGGAACGCCTTGATCGCCTGCACGATGGCGTACCCGAGCAGGTGGGTGAAGGAGATCTTGCCGCCCCTGGTACGGGCGAGGTGGTTGTTGATGACCAAGCGGTTGTCGATCATTAGCTTGGCCGGGATGGCGCGCACGCTGGTCGCGGTGGGGATGGTCAGCGAGGCGGACATGTTCTTCGCCACCGCGGCGGCGGCGCCGCGCAGCACCTTGGACTCGTCGGCGGCGGTGTCGGCCTGCTTCGGGCCGGAGGTCGGCGCGGCGTTCGAAGTCGGCGCCGGGGTGGTCTGCGGTGTGCGTTTTGTCACAGCGGCGGGCTTGGCGGCGGCCGGTGCGGGCTTAGCAGCGGCCGGTGCGGGCTTGGCAGCGGCCGGTGCGGGTGCTTTCGGGGCCGCGGTGGCGGCGGCAGGCTTGGCGTCGTTGCGCGTGGCGGCGGCAGGCTTGGTGGCCGCCGGAGCCGGTGCGGGAGCGGCAGCCTGCGCGGTCGCGGGGGCGGGCTGGCTGTTGCCGGTGTCGCCACTCGCGTCAGGCGTGTAGTCGGCCAGGAACTCGTGCCAGCTCTCGTCGACCGATGATGGATCTTGTTTGAACTTCTGATACATCTCGTCGACTAGCCACTGGTTCTGTCCGAACTGGGATGTTGAGCTGCTCACAGCAGGTGTTCGCCTCATTTCGTTCTTCGCGCTGCGACGTTTGTGACGTGCCCGGCACGGGGATCAGCGGATTGCGCGCCGATGCGCCCTATCTGAGGATAGGCCCAGCAGCAAATCGGCCGATTCACTGACCGCCCGACACCCCCGACCCTATTGGTGATGACCCGGCGTCACCCGAGAATATTCCCTCCGACGCCTGTGCCACTGCCCAGAGCCGGGCATATGGCCCACCTGCCGCGAGCAGCTCCGTATGCTCGCCGAATTCCACGATCCGCCCATGGTCGACCACCGCGATCCGGTCGGCGCGCGCGGCGGTGCCGAGCCGGTGCGCGACGATCACCGTGGTGCGGTCCCGGCTCAGCGATCTGCTCGCTGCCAGCACCGATGCCTCGGTGTCCGGGTCGAGCGTCGCGGTGGCCTCGTCGAGCAGCAGCAAGTCCGGAGCGACCAGTTCCGCCCGGGCCAGCGCGATCAGCTGCCGCTGCCCGGCCGACAGGCCCCGGCCGCGCTCGCCGACGGGTTGTTTCATGCCGAGCGGAAGGCCCGCGATCATCTCCGTCGCGCCCACCGCCGCAGCCGCCGCGGCGACCTCCTCGGGCGTCGCGAATGGTTTCCCGAATGCAATGTTGCTCGCCACGTCGCCGGTGAACAGGTGAGCTTCCTGGGGGACGATGCCCAGCCGCGAGCGGTAGTCGGCGAGGCGATAGTCGCGCACGTCGACGCCGTCGACCCTGATCGCGCCGGGAGCGTGTCCTTCGGCTGCCGCGGCGGGCACTCGCGTGCGCTCCTCGGAATCCGGGCGCACGTCGTACAGCCGCGCGAGCAACTTGACGACGGTCGACTTGCCCGCGCCGGTCGGGCCGACGAGAGCAAGGCTGGAACCCGCCGGAATGCGCAGCGAGACACCGTCCAGCGCGGGAACGCGGCTGCCCGGGTAGTGGAAGCGGACATCGTCGAACGCCACGTCACCCCGCAGCGCGGGTCCGATGGTCACCGGGTCGGCCGGGTCGGCGGCGATCGAGGAGGGGGTGCGCAGCAGGTCACCGATCCGGCGCAGCCCGACCCTGGCCTGCTGGTAATTGTCGAAGACCTGGGACAACTGCAGGATCGGCACGAACAGCAGCTCCAGATACAGCACGAACGCGACCAGCGTGCCCGCGCTGGTCGCACCGGTGGCGACCTCGCGCGCACCGAAGAACACCACCGCCGCCAGCGCCACGTCCGCCCATCCGACGACGAACGCGAAGTACAGCGCGATCGCCCGCTGCGCCCGCAACCGGCTGTTGCGGTAGCGCTGCGAGTACTCGGCGAAGCGGCGGGCGGCGCGCGGCTCGTGCCGGTTCGCCTGCACCGCGCGCAAGCCCGTGACGTTCTCCTGGAAGTCGGCGTTGACCGCCGACACGTGCTCGCGCGACACGGTGTAGGCGGCGGAGGACACCCGCCGGAACAGCACCGTCGCGATCGCGAGGGCGGGCACCGTCGCCAGCACGACCAGAGCCAGCGATACGTCGATGACCAGCAGCGCGACCGTGATGCCGACCAGCGTCAGCAGCCCGACCAGGCTGGTGGCCACGCCGGTCTGCAGGAAGGTCGACAGCGCGTCGACGTCGGTGGTCATCCGCGTCATGATCCGCCCGGACAGTTCGCGCTCGTAGTAGTCCAGGCCGAGTCGTTGCAGGTGTGCGAAGCTGCGCACCCGCAGGGCGAACAGCACGCGTTCCCCGGTGCGCGCGGTGAGCAACGTGGTGGCCGCGCCGACCGCCAACCCCGCCCCGGCCAATACCGCGCCGAGCAGTGTCGCTCGGACGAGTGCTCCGGCGTCCTCGCCGAGCACGCCGCCGTCGATCGCGTAGCGCACCAGCGGCGGGAACGCGATGGCGATCGCCGCGTCCACGGCCAGCAGCGCCATCACGGTCAGCACCAGCCCGCGGACGGGGCGCAGCAGGCGGGTGAGCCGGAAACCCGGATCCGGCTCGCGAATGCGTTCGCTGTCCGTGTCCGGCTGCTCGGTGGCAGGCGGCAGCCGCTCGATGGTCCGGCGCAGCTCGGGCGTCTCGCTGATGTCGGCCGCCGCCGCCCCGAAGCGACGACCGGCGGATCCGTCGCCGACTCGCCTGCCCGGGGCCGAACTCGCGTTCGGCTCGGGATCGGGTTGCCCGGCGGGCGCGGGTAGCCGGATCACGCGATCGGCGTGGGCGAGCGTCGACTCCCGGTGCGCGAGGATGAGCGTGGTCCGTCCGCCCTGGTCGGGCAGCGCGTCGAAGATCGCCGCCTCGGTCACCGCGTCCACCGCGGAAGTGGCGTCGTCGAGCACCAGAATGCGTGGACGGGCCAGCAGTGTCCTGGCCAGCGCGATCCGCTGACGCTGGCCGCCGGAGAGGGTGAGGCCGCGCTCGCCGACCACCGTGTCGTAGCCGTCGGGTAGCTCGGCGATGAATTCGTCCGCCGCGGCCTGGACGGCCGCCTGCCTGATCTCCTCGTCGGTGGCGTCCGGTCGTCCGAGCGCGATATTGGCCGCGATGGTGTCGGAGAACAGGAACGGATCGTCGAAGACGACGCCGATGGCGGCGCGCACGTCGGCGATGTCGACGGCCTCGCCGATTCGGGTCCCGGCGCGCGAAGTCGGGGCTTTGATCGCGTCGACCGCGCCCGCGTGCGGCGCGGTGGCGTCGGTGAACAGCCGGATACGGCCCGCGTCCGGCGCGTAGAAGCGCGGAAGCAGCAGAGCGAGCGTCGACTTGCCCGAGCCCGCCGGACCGATGACCGCCACCGTCTCGCCGGGCCGCACGCGCAGATCCAGTTCGCGCAGCACCGGCCGATCGGGATCGAAGCCGAAACTCAGCGCATCGATCTCGATGCCGAGCGGGCCGTCCGGCAGCTCGACCGGGCGTTCGGGATCGGCGATGACCGGGGCTGTGTCGATCACTTGGAAGACCCGCTCGGCCGCCGCCCTGGTCAGCTGCGCCATGACGATCACAGAGGAGAGAATGCGCGCGGTGCCGGTCATGACGGCGACGTAGGCGGCGAACGCGACGAAGGTGCCGATGCCGATGCTGCCGTGCAACGCGAGCAGTCCGCCGAGCGCGATGACCGCGACCATCCCGAGCTGCGGGATCGCCGCGACGGTCGGCGCGAACCGCGCGTCGATCCGTGCGGCGCGCATCCGCTCCGCGAACAGCTTGCGACCGTGCCGCTCCAGCAGGTCGACCATCCGCGCTTCCTGGCCGAAGCCTTTGACCACCCGTACCCTGGTGACCGTCTCCTCGACGTGCTGGGCCAGATCGGCGGCGCGCTGCTGCGCGGACCAGGTCGCCGCGTGCAGGCGGGGCCGCATGCGGTAGACCACCAAGCCGACCGCGGGCACCACCAGCAACGCGACGGCGGCCAGCGGCGGGGAGAGCCAGAGCATGACCGCGGCGGCGAGCCCGAATTCCAGCAGCGCCATGCCCGACAGCGGCACCATGGCCAGCAGTCCTTGGACGAGTTGCAGATCGGTGATCGATCGCGACACCACTTGGCCGGTGCGCAGGGTGTCCTGACCGACGCCGTCGAGCCGCTGCAGTGCGCCGAGCAGCCGCACCCGCCGGGTGTGCTGCACGTCCAGGGACAGCCGCCCGGCCAGCCAGCGCCGTCCGAATCCGGCCCCGGACCGGCTCACGGCCACCACCAGGATCAGCCCGGCGACCACGCTGATCGCCGCCGTGTCACCGATCCCGGCCGCGTCGACGGCCCGCTTGGTCAGCAGCGGCCCCGCTGTCTCGACGATCGCCCCGCCGAGCACCGCGGCGGCGAGGCCGCCCAGCACCGCGCGGTGCGGTAGGCATTCGGCCCACAGCCTCCGTATCCAGCCCGGACTGCATCCCCCGTCCACGTCGTTCGCCCGTCCCCTTCGTCGTACCGTGTTCGTCATCGACGGTACCGACACCGGCCGACAAGTCGTTGTTCCCGGCGGGTCCTCGGATCACAGATCGCGGGTGCGCAGGTTCCACCAGCTCGCGGCGCCCAGGCCGATGGTCCACAGCAGCAGGACCACCACCGCGGCCGGAGTAGGGGCGAGGAAGTCGCTGTCGGGATAGGAACCGACCGCAACGGTGCCGACGGTGGCGGAGACGGGCAGCAGAGTGACCACGCCCGGAATACCGAGACCGCGCGCGACCAGCCAGATCAACGGCTCGGCGACCACACTCCAGCCGAGCAGCAGCGCCGCCGCCTTGGTCGAGGACCGCAACAGGATGCCCGCGCTCGCGCCGATCAACGACCAGCAGACCGCGGCGAGCAGCCCGCCGCCGAGCACCGCGAAGAACTCCCCGGTGACCGGGACCTTGCCGCGCCCCACGCCGAACAGCGCGCCGGCCGACACCAGTTCCACCGCCACCGCCGCGGCCAGCGCGCAGCCTCCGATGACCAGGAACTTCGCGGCGGCGAGCCGGTCGCGGTCAGGGCTGAACAGCGTGGCCACGGCCATGCTGCGGTACTGGTACTCCGCGCCGGTCGCCAGCGCGCCGAAGACCGCCGCCGCCAGCACGACGAAGGCGAGGCCGAAGTAGAGCCCGATCGTCGCGGCGCCGGTGGCGGGCTGGCCGCGCGGATCCGGCGGCCCGGCCAGGCTCGCCGACGCGGCGCTCGCCAGCAACGCCACCAGGAGCGGCGCTGCGGCGAGCGTCCGGCCGCGCGGCATGGTGACGACCTTGCGCACCTCGGAGTTGACGTTCGGCACCAGGTCCGTGGGCAGGATGGCGATCATCGTGGGATCCCGTAGGGCGTCGGCGAGGGTGGCTGGGCGGGCGGGGCGAGGCCCGGGTAGTGCGGCGCGGGCGCGGCGGTGGGCCTGGTCAGCGACGCGAGCACGCGGTCGGGGTGGATCGGGTCGGGCACGATGCTATCGATCCGCACCTGCGCCGCGGTGGCCGCCGTCCTGATCTGCGCTTCGCTCGCCTCGGCGACGGCGAGGCGGCCGTCCGGCCGGATCACCGCGTCCGTGAATCCTTGTGCCGCAAGCATGGTGGCCAGCGCGATGGGAGTGGACGCGGCGACGACCAGCCGGTCCGGATGCCCGCGCCGCAAGCGCGCCGGAGTGCCCTGATACACCACCGCGCCCTCGCTCAGCACGACCAGTTGGTCCGCGGCGGGTAGCACCGCGCCGAGACTCTCGCTGGTCAGCAGGACACTGCCGCCGCGCCGGGCGTGCTTGCGCAGGAAGTCGTGCAGCCAGCCGCGTTCGGCGGGGTCGAGTCCATCCATCGGCTCGTCCAGCACCAGCAGCGGGGGGTCACCGAGCAACGCGGTGGCCAGGGCCAGCCTGGTCTGCTGCCCGATCGACAGGGCGCCGATCTTCGTCCCGGCGTGTTCGTCCAGTCCGACCAGCTCGAGCACTTCGGTCACCCGGCTGTCGACGACGTTCGCCGCGGCCGCGTAGATCCACAGGTGTTCGCGCGCGGTGCGGGCCGGATGCAGTCCGCGTGCCGCGAGGACGCCGCCGATCACGCTCGCGGAGCCCGCGGTGTTTCCCCGGGAACCGGGCCCGCCGACGGACGCCGTCCCCGAGGTGGGAGCGAGCAGGCCGAGCAGCACCCGCAGGATGGTGGTCTTGCCCGCGCCGCGCGGGCCCACCAGTGCGGCGATGGTGCCGGAGGGCACGGTGAAGCTCACGTCCGTCACGGCGGTCGCCAGCTCGTACTGCTTGGTCAGCCCCCGGACCGCGAACGCGATCGGCCGCGTCCCGCTCATCGCGGAGTGGCCGGAGGTCGCGGCTTCGCCGGGTCGATCGCGGTGAGCGGGTCGGCCTCGATGACCAAATGACGGTCGACCGGCCAGGTGGTGGGCGGCGGCCCGAATGCCTTGCGCGCGTTGGTGATCGTGGCCTTGCCGAGGGCGCGGTTGCCCGCGCCGCCGATCACCGCGCCGATGCCGGCGGGCAGTACCTTGCCCGCCATCAGCGCGGCGCGCTTGGTGATGAAGCGGATGATGAACCGCTTCAGCAGCGAATCGTTCATGCTCGACAATCCGGGGATGCGATTGGCGAAGGCCGAGCCCCAGTTCTTCGCGGAGGTGCCGACGCTCTTCTGCACGATCTGCATGCCGCTCTCACCCAGCACGACCGCCAGCACGAGCGCCCTGCGTTGCTCCTGGTCTTCCGGCGTGATGCCGTGCACCGAGGCCACCGCGAGGGTGAACACCGCTGACGCCTCCATGAAGAAGGTGGTCTCCGCGCTCACCGCGGCGATGGCCGCGACGGTGCCGACGCCGGGGAAGGCGGCGGTCGCGCCGACCGCGCTGCCGCTGCCGGTCACCGCGAGCAGGTACTGCTTCTCCAGTCGGTCAATGATCTGTGCTGGGCTCTCACCAGGGTGGGAGCGGCGAATACGGTCCACATACTTGGCGACCGCGGGGGCCTGCAGGCGGGACCCGGTGTCGAGCAGTTCGACCACCGTCTTCTCGAACGCGCCTTTGAGCATCGGCGGCATCCTCCTCTTCCGGTCTGCTGGGTAGAACTGTATGGCACCGGTTGCCGTCAGCTCGTCATGACAACGAAGTACCCAGCCGCATCGGTTCCACCGGCGGCTGTCTCGCTTTCGACCCGGGCGGGTGCGTCCTTACGCGGAAGTGTGTATCGCGGGCACGCGTTCGCCCGATGCCGGAGGGGGCGGCGGGGTTCCGTCGCCGAACGGCCTGCCGCCGAGAGCCTCTCGGCCGTGCGGGGTCAGCCAGTTCGCCAGGTCGGGGCCCTTGGGGATGATCCCGGTCGGATTGATATCCCGGTGCACCACGTAGTAATGCGTCTTGATCTGCCCGAAGTCGATCGTGTCGCCGAAGCCCGGGGTCTGGAACAGGTCGCGCGTGTACGCCCACAGCACCGGCATCTCGGCGAGCTTGGACCGGTTGCACTTGAAGTGCCCGTGGTAGACCGCGTCGAAGCGGGCCAGCGTGGTGAACAGCCGGACGTCGGCCTCGGTGATCGTGTCACCGACCAGATAACGTTGTGCGGCAAGGCGTTCGGAGAGCCAGTCCAGCCGGGCGAAGAGCCGGTCGTAGGCGGCGTCGTAGGCGTCCTGCGCACCGGCGAACCCGCAGCGGTAGACGCCGTTGTTGACGTCGCGGAACACGGCGAGGTTCACCTCGTCGATCTCCGCGCGCAGCGGCTCCGGATACAGCTGCGGCGCGCCGGGCCGGTGGTACGCGGTCCACTCGGTGGAGAAGTCGAGGGTGATCTGCGCGTAGTCGTTGGTGACCACCTGGCCGGTCGGCACGTCCACGATGGCGGGCACCGTGATGCCACGCGGGTAGTCCGGGAACCTGGCCAGGTAGGCGTCGCGCAGCCGCGGGATGCCGAGCACCGGATCGACACCACCGGGATCCAGATCGAAGGTCCAGCTCAGCTCGTCGTGCGTGGGTCCGCACAAGCCGAGCGAGAGCACCGGCTCGAGTCCGAGCAGGCGGCGCACGATCAGCGTTCGATTGGCCCACGGGCAGGCGCGCGCCGCGACGAGCCGGTAGCGCCCCGGCTCGACCGGGTAACCGTCGCGGCCGTCGGCCGTGATCCGGGTGGTGATGTAGTTCGTGTCGCGTTTGAACTCGCCGGGCTCGACGTAGGAACCGGTTTTGCTGGCCGACTTGGTCACATCGACAGTCTTCCAGATCGATTTCGTACGCTGACCGGATGAGTGAAACGAAGGCCACCCGGCTGGAACGAGACGTCACCGACGGCGGAGCGGAGGTGGCGACCCTCACGCTCGCCCATCCGCCGCTCAACCTCTTCGACCGGTCGATGCTGGACGCGCTGGTCGAGGACATCGCCGAACTGTCGGCGCGGCCGCCGCGCGCGGTGCTGCTGCGCGCCGAGGGCAAGGTGGTCTCCGGCGGCGTCGACGTGCATGTTTTCGACGGCCTGACGCCCGAGCAGGGCGCCGAGTTGTGGCGCACCCTGTTCGCGCAGATCATCCATCCGCTGGAGGCGCTGCCGTGCCCGGTGGTGTTCGCCGCGCACGGGTTGACCCTGACCGCCGCCTTCGAGATCGCCCTCGCCTGCGACATCCTGCTCGCGGCGCCGAAGGCGAAGTTCGGACTGGTGGAGATCGTGGTCGGGCTGACCCCCTCGATGGGCGGCCCGCAGCGTCTCGCCGAGCGCGCGGGCTCGGGACGGGCCCGCGAGTTCGTGATGACCGGCGACCTCTACGACGCGGCGACCATGGCCCAGTGGGGCGTGGTCAACGCCGTGCACGAAGACCTCGACACCGCGGCGCGAGCACTGACCCACCGGCTGGCCGATGGCCCGACGAAGGCCAACGCGGCGACCAAGAAGATCATCGAGGCCTGGCGTTCCGGCGGTGTGGCACATGCGGATTCGGTGACGCCGGAGGTGTCCGGCGAGCTGTTCGGCACCGAGGATCTGCAGGGCGGTGTGCGCAGTTTCCTCGAGCAGGGTCCGGGGAAGGCGCGCTACGCGGGCCGGTGACAGCTAGGACACGTTCATCGCCTATTCCAGCAAAGTTGTGACATGCGTCATATAGTCGCAGTGCCTGATAACTCGAGGCACGCGGAGGACGAATGTCGCAGTTGCTCGTCGAATATCCCCTCACCGGCCCGCACGTCTGGGACAACCCGCTAGCTCGGGGCGCCGACGGGGTGCTGCGCTACGGAAACCTCACACCCGCGCTCACCGAACTACTCGATCTTCAGGTGCACGCGTTCGGGAGCCGCGAAGCCGTAGTGGAGGTCGGCGGCCCGCGCCTGACCTACCGGGAGCTGTGGCACTCCGCTTCCCGCATCGCGGGCGGCTTGCAGGAGCACGGCATCGGATACGGGGACCGGGTCGCCGTCCACATGCCCACCGGCGCTCGATGGGTGCAGGCATTCCTCGGAGCCCTGCTCAGCGGAGCGGTACCGGTACTGGTGCACGACGGGCTCCCGGAGTCGGTGGCCGAGCGCGTGATCGCTGACAGCCGTGCCGATTTCGTTCTCGGCGACAAGGGCGCCGACACCGAGCTGCCCGACGGCGCCGCCTACATCGATGACGGCGCGGCACTGGGCGACCTGGCGCTGCTGTGCTACACGAGCGGAACCTGCACGCCCAAGGGCGTGGAACTGACCAACGAGAACCTGCTGTCGGCCGTGCGCTCGGTGGTCGCGGCGCTGGACCTGCCGACCGACGGCCTGCGCAACCTGGTGCTGTTGCCGTTGGCGCACGCGGGCGGCTGTGTCGATCAGCTGTTGCCGACCTTCGCCGTCGGCGGCACCGTGGTGCTCACCCGGGACAACCGCGGCATGGTCGAAGCCATCACCGCCGAGCGCGTCGACATGGTCTCCGCGACGCCGCGGATCTTCGCGGGCCTGCTGCCCCGGCTCGCGGAACTGCGCTCCGACGGATTGCGCACCGAGGGCATCGCGCGGATCAGCAAAGCCGGTCATCGCGCCGCGTCTCCGGCCGCCCTCGCGGCCGAACTGCGCGGCGTGTTCCCCGCCGCCAGGCAGTGGTCGGTGTGGGGCGCGACCGAAACCAGCGGCATCGGCCTCGCGGTGGACGACGCCGAGCGGACGGACTCGTCCGAAACCGCCGCGGTACTCGGTTTTCCTTTCGGCGGAACGGAATTGGCGCTGTGGGGTCCGCGGGCAACGGCGGGACACGGCGAACTGCTGTGCCGCGGGCCCAACGTCACCCCGCGCTACTGGGACGACCCGACCACGACCGCGGCGCGGTTCACCGGAACCTGGTTCCACACCGGCGATCAGGTGACGATCGATGAAGACGGCTTGGTGCGCAGAGAACCGGTGCCCGTCGAGTGACCCTGTCTCACTCCAGCATTCGCTCGCGCAGCCGCCCGAGCAGGTCGGGCGTCAGTCCGATCGTCGCGAGATAGCCGTCCAGGCCGCCGTGCAACTCGCGCATCGAGGCGGTGGCGATGTCCAGGTATTCCTCCCGCACGCCGAGCAGGTCGATGGAGAGTTCCTCGCCGGCCAGCAGCTTCGTCGTCATGAGGGCGCGCAGCGCCGGGACGGCTCCGTTGCTGAGCAGGTAGTCGGCCTGCACGTCGGTCTCGATGACGCCGACCGCGCGCAGCAGCGTCGCGACGGCCCACCCGGTGCGATCCTTGCCCGCCGCGCAGTGCACCAGCACGGCGCCGTCGCCGCGCAGGACGGACTCGGCGAGGGAAGCGATGGCGGCGTGCGCCTCGGGAAGTGCCGGGAACATCCGGTAGACCTCGAGCATGTGCGTGTAGGCGGTCCGCGCGGTCGCCTCGTGCGGCGGCGCCTCGGCCATGCGCGAGTCGAACGGAGTGATGCTCAGCCGGATGTCCGCGGGCAGCCGGTCGGCGCCGATGTGGTCGATCTCGCGCTGTCCGCGCAGGTCGTGGACGGCGCTGACGCCCAGGTCCCGCAGCGCGGCGTGGCCCGCCTCGTCCAGTCCGCTCAGTTGCGCCGAGCGCAGCAGCACGCCGGGACGGACCTTGGCGCCGTCGTCGGTGCGCAGCCCGCCGGTGTCGCGGAAATTGAACGTGCCGGAGAGGAAATACTGATCGGCGGGGGGCGAGAGAGTCACCGATCCAGGCTATCCGCAGCGCGGAACGAACGGGTGTCGGTAGTGGATCGAACCCCCTCACGATAAGCTGACCGTTTTGGGAGGTTTCATTGTGGGATTCGCCACAGGATTTGGGTTGCCCGGTACCAGGACCGTACCGTTGTCAACGGTCTGCTGAGTGGTCGAGCGCCGCCGAGATCCACCGTCATAGCGCGATTTCCGGGTGACACGGCCCGATCGCATACCGGTCCCGGTTGGGTAACAAAACATTCTTTCAGTCTGAAATTACCCATCGAACCCGTTCTCAAACCCCGAAAACGCTCTACCATTGGTGAATGTTGGACCGGGCAGCCAGGTGTTTCCTTGATGTTGCCCGCCCTGTTCAGCGAGTCGCGCCGACGCAGGTGCGTAGGTTTTTCGCCGAGAGGGAGTCGTCGTTGAGCGTACGTGGAGAAGTGATAACAGAAATCCGGCTGCGACCCGCCGTCATCGAGGCGGTCGAAGCGGCGGCGGCCACGATCGATTACAAAGGCCTCCGCGCGCTGCGCGTGCTGCTGCACGCGGGAGTCAGCGCCTACTGGCCGCTGGTCAAGGCCACACCGGAAAAGCAGATCAGGTCGTATGAGATGACCCTGCAGGCGCTGCGCGCCCGCTGGGCGGTCAAGGCCGACTGCTTCCCCGCGCCGATCGCCACGGAGTTCTACCAAGAGAAGGACGCGGAAGTCACCGCGTTCCTGGAGATGTGTGCCGAGTTGTCCGGAACGCAGTGGCTGGAGCCGGTGGAGGCGATCGCCTGCAATGTCGTGTCGATCGTGCAGGGCACGGTGCTGCGCTGGCTGGCCGACTGCAACGACGAGACCATGCTGGTGGTGCTGGACGAGATGGTCAGCGGGCTGGCCGCCAAGGCCGCGGAACTCTGACAGATACTGGACGTTTGACCAACTTGGTGGTTGAGTTGTCCGGGTGACCGAGACGTCGCCGATCGCGGGGCTGCATGCGGCCACCGCCGAACTCGACCCGCCGCTGGCCGCCCTCGACCTGTCCACCCTGCGCGCGAACGCCGCCGACCTGGTGCGGCGAGCCGGTGGCACGCCGGTGCGGGTCGCCAGCAAATCCGTGCGCTGCCGCGCCGTGCTCGCCGAAGTCCTCGGCGCCGATCTCACCGCGGCGGGCGGCTTCGCGGGCATCATGTCCTATTCCTTGCGCGAGGCGCTCTGGCTCGTGCGCCACGGGGCGCGCGATGTCCTGCTCGGCTATCCGAGCGTGGACCGCGCCGCGCTGGCCGAACTGGCGGCCGACGACATCGCGCTGCGCTCCATCACGCTGATGATCGACGACGCCGCGCAACTCGACCTGATCCGCGCCGCCGTCGGCTCCGACCGGGTGCGGCCACGTGTCTGCCTCGACGTGGACGCCTCCCTGCGGATCGGCCCGCTGCACCTGGGTGTGCGGCGTTCTCCCATTCGCACACCGCAGCAAGCGGCCACGCTTGCGGGCGAGGCCCGGCGGCGGGGCTTCGACGTGGTGGGCGTGATGACGTACGAGGCGCAGATCGCGGGGCTCCCGGACACCAATGTCGCGGTGCGCCTGGTGAAGCGGGCATCCGCGGCGGAGATCCGCAAGCGCAGGGCCGAGGTGCTCGCCGCGGTCCGGTCGGTGACCGGCGAACTCGAGATCGTCAACAGCGGCGGCAGCGGATCCATCGAGGTCAGCGCCGCCGATCCGGACGTCACCGAGGTGACCGCCGGGTCCGGGCTGTACGTGCCGACGTTGTTCGACGGCTACCGGTCCTTCACGCCGAGACCGTCGCTGTATTTCGCGATGCCCGTGCTACGGCGTCCCGCCACCGACATCGCCACCGTCTTCGCGGGCGGGTACATCGCCTCCGGCCCCGCAGGGCGGTCGCGGGTGCCCAAACCGGTGTGGCCGCGCGGGTTGAAGTTGATCGGCGCCGAGGGCGCGGGCGAAGTGCAGACCCCGCTGTCCGGCGCCGCGGAACTGCGGATCGGCGACCGGGTGTGGTTCCGGCACGCGAAGGCCGGTGAACTGTGCGAGCGGTTCGGCACCGTGCATCTGGTCGATGAGGACGGCTCCCGCGTCAGCGCGCCGACCTATCGAGGCGAGGGCGCCTGCTTCGGCTGACCCGCGCCGGTCAGCCGCAGGAACGCGCCCAGATCGGCGAGTTCGTCGGGGTTCGCGGGCAGGTATTCGGTGAGCAGCGGTGAGCGGATGACGATCGCCTTCCACATGGCTCGGCACAGCACGTGGATCAGCCCGCGCGACAGCAGCGACGGCATGCCGTAGGGAGCGTCGGCGGGGGAGGAGGTGGTCATGGACAGCAGCACCACCGCCGCCTCCCGGCCGCGGAAGCGATCCGGCGTGCCAACCAGGACGTCCTCGATCTTCGCGCGGGCCAGCAGCGTCCGGATGCGTCCCACCTGAGCGGCGTACGGAGCGACCACGAAGATGTCGTGGGGATGCAGCCTGCGCGTGGTCGCGCCGCTGGTCCAGGACATGCCGAGCAGCGCGCGGACCCGGCGCACCACCTCGCGCGCTTCCGCGGGCGACTCGGTGGCGTTGCCGTAGTGGTCCACCAGGACGGTGTCCACCCCGGGGTCCTCGCCGTGCAGTTTCCGGGCCAGGGTGACCGTCTCGTTGGCGCGCAGGCGGCCGTCGTAGTACAGGCGGGAGACGGGTTCGCACACCGCCGGGTGCATCCGCCAGGTGCGGTCCAGGAAGTAGCCGCGTTCGGTGGGCAAGGTCTGGCGTCCGTCGGCCAGCCAGCCGAGCACCGATTCGCCGACCGGGGCCGGATGGGCGCCGCGCGCGGTCGGCGCCACCGGGTCACCGAGCAGCAACAGATTGCGCGCGCACTCCGCGACGGCCACCGTCTCGGCCAGCGGGAAGCGGCCCGCGTCGGCGATCACGAGCAGGTCGAGGCCCGCGCGGGGCACCAGATCCTCGTTCGCGAAATCGGCCGGTTCGCCGCCGAGGACGCAGCCGCTGATCGCGTTGTCCAGGAATCGCGGGTAGCGTGCGGCGTCGATCACCACCCACTCCGGTGCGACGGTCGCCGCGTCCTTCTTGGCGACCAGCTCCGGCAGCACACCCGCCCGCACCACCGCGTCGAGCAGGTTCTCCACGGTGGCCGGCGTTTGCGCGAGGATGCCGATCCGCCACTTGTTCCGAGTGATCAGCCGCTCCAGCACCCGGGCCGCGGTCGCGATCTTCCCGGTGCCCGACGGACCCTGCACCGCGACGTAGGAGTGATCCACAGCGCACAGCGCGGCGGTGATCGCCGCGGCGTAGTCGCCGTGCACCTCGGGCAACCGGGCGTCGCCGTGCAGCCGGGGCGGGCGGCGCGCGAGGATGTCGAACACGGCCGTACGCGGCGTGTCCGGCAAGGTCATCAGCAATTGCTGCGCCGCGAGTTCGATCGCCAGTTCGGCGTTCTCATCCCAGTCCGGCAGGCCCGGCGCGATCGCGGAAGGCAGTTCGTCGTAGGGTTCGCAGCCCTCCGGCAGCGATTCCTCCAGCCGGACGGTGTCGTCGAATTCGGCGTCCACCGAGCAGCCGAGCACCGTCGCGGTAGCGGTGGCCCGCTGCCCCGCATCGGTCACCATGCCGGCCGGCATCGGTTGATCGTAGAAGGTGTAGACGGCGGTACCCGGGGTGAGCGCGCTCGGGCCGGGGGCGCCGCTGGAACCGGTGCCGATCCGTCCGGTCAGGGTGAGATAGCGCCGCATCCCCGGGCGGTCGGGGCGGCGATGCCACTTGGTGTCGACGGTGCCCCAGTCGGCGACCAGCACTCCCGGGGCTTGCGCCCATTCCTCCACCGGATGACTGAGCCGGTCGGCGTGCGCCCACCACAGCGGCTGCCGCTCGCGCCGGTGATAGCCGAGCGTCGCGGCCATCAACGCGGCCGGATGCAACGGATCGCCCTGCGCGGCGGCGTATTCCGCGAGCGCGGCCTCCAGCGACGACGGCCGGGACGACGGCGGTGCGGGCTCGCCGGCAACCGCTGAGGTGGACCGCGCGTCCGGAGTCCAGGTCCGGGTGGCGATGCGTTGCTCGGCCGCGCGATCGAGCAGCCAGTCACGCAACCGCAGCACCGTGTGGCAATCGTGTTCCGCGGCAGCCGAATCGGTCGCACCGGGAAGCAATCGGCGCAGGCCGCCGAGCCGGTAGGAGGACTCGCCGATGAGCAGCGCGCCGCGGAGGATCGGATACAGATCGACCAGAACGCCTTCACGCAGCAGTTCGTCTACCAGTTCCTCGTTGACCCCGTGCCGTCCGGTGCAGCGCAGCAGTGCCGTCCGCACCGCCGCGGAGTAGTGGTAGACGTGCAGGTCCGGATCGATCCGGCGGCGCTGGGTCAGGTAATCGAGCACCTGCTCGAGCACGCGGCGTTCGGCGGCCGCGGCGCGGCCGGGCTCGCTCGAACCGCTCGGTCCGCGCAACGAGAGGTGCACCGTGTCCGGGCCGCCGACCTCGACGACGAGCGGAGTCCGTTCGCCGCCCGAGACGGTGAGCGAGAGATCGCCGGGGGAGGGCGCGGGCAGTGCCCCGAGCACGGTCGCGTCGAGCACGGCGTAGGTCGGCTCGCCCGAGATTTCGCGGCGCAGCTGGATTTCCGCCTGGCGGCGCAGCGCGGAAACGGTGCGCGGCGGCACGCCGGGCACCGAACTCTCGGTGGTGGCCAGCCGATCGATGGTGTTCACCCCCGCTTCGCGCAGCCGGGCGCGGGCGGCGGGCGGCATGCCGGCCACGAGCAGCAGGTCGCGCGCGGCGGAGAGGGCATCGACGCAGGTGCGGCAGCGGCCGCAGGCGAGATAACGGGGATCGCCCCACTGCACGGGCAGCAGTTCGCCGAGCTTCTCGTCCACGATGCGCTCCACCCGGCTCCTGCGCGCCCGATACAGCGGAAGCAGCTCGCTCAGCGCTCCGGCGCTGCTCTCCGTGCCGAGATGCAGCCGGACCAGCGGCGCGGTGAGCGCGCCCGAATGGTCGAGCGCCTCGGCGCAGGCGGCCAGTTCGAGCGCGGCGGCCACCCGATCGGCGGTCGTGGACGCGATGCCGTGCACGGTGTAGCGGACCCGATGTTCGGCTCGCACCAGAAAGTCGGCGGAGCAATGGAATCGGCCGTCGAAGAAGGTCGCGCCGTGCACCACGTGCGCGCCGGAGCGCAGGGCGGCGACCGTGTCGGCGTGCGCGGCGATCAGCGCCGCGACATGGCGGCCGGATTCGCCCGGTTCGTCCGGGGGGCGGTCGATCTCGACCACCGCGCCGCCGAACCGCGCGCGGTAGTCGTCGAGCAGGCGTCGACGGACGTCATCGGTTCCCCGCGCGGGCTCGTACCCCGATGCGGCGCTGCCGGGGTCGGCCGGGATGGTGCCGAGTTCGGCGTCGAGGGCGCGCAGCAGGGCGAACTCGCAGTACGCCGCGCGGACGAGATCGACGGCGGTGCAGACGACACGATCACCGAACACGAACAAACGCGGCCCTCCTGTGTCTTCGCGGGACACCCGCTGCCGGCGTGCGCCGAATTACACACGGACCGCAACACTGTAGCTAGCGCGTCTGACCTCGACGTACCCTGCCCGGCTCAGGAACGCGGCTTACGGCGCTCCGGCCGCTTGCCGCTCTCGCGCTCCCGGCGCTGGCCGCGGCTGAACGTGCGATGCTGCGGCGCACCCTGATCCAGTTGCAGCTGAATGAGCACGCCACTGATTCGTGTGCGCCGCAACGCTTCCAGCGTTTCCTCCGGCAGCTGCGCAGGCAGTTCCACCAGGCTGTGGTCGGGGCGGATGCTGATGTGCCCGAAGTCGCTGCGGCGCAGGCCGCCTTCGTTGGCGATGGCGCCGACGATGGCGCCGGGCACCACGCGATGCCGCTTGCCCACGCTGATCCGGTAGGTCGCCAGCTCGGTTCCGGTGGCACGGTGGTGCGAGCCGCTCTGCCGGTCCTCGTCGAAGCGGCGAGCGGGACGCTCGCGCGGAGTCCGGTCGCGTTGCGGGCGCTCCGCCGGCTCCGGCTCGGGCTCCATGAAGAAGTTGTCGCCGTCATAGGAGCCCACCGCCAGCGCCGCGGCGATGTCGGCCAGCGGGATGTTGTGCTCGCGCTCGTAGTCCTCGATCAGCTTGCGGAACAGCGGGAGATTCGACGAGGTGAGGTTCTCGGTGATGGTGTCGCCGAATTTGGCGACGCGCTGGGCGTTGACGTCCTCCACGCTCGGCAGCTGCATCTCGGTGAGCGGGTGGCGGGTGGCCCGCTCGATCGCCTTGAGCAGATGCCGCTCGCGCGGCGCGACGAACAGCAGCGCCTCGCCGCTGCGCCCGGCCCGGCCGGTGCGGCCGATACGGTGCACATAGGACTCGGTGTCGTGCGGGATGTCGTAGTTGACCACGTGCGAGATGCGGTCCACGTCCAGCCCGCGCGCGGCCACGTCGGTGGCGACCAGGATGTCCAGCGCGCCGGACTTCAGCTGGCCGATGGTGCGCTCGCGCTGGTTCTGCGCGATGTCGCCGTTGATCGCGGCGGCGGAAAAGCCTCTGGCGCGCAGCTTCTCGGCGAGCTCCTCGGTGGCCTGCTTGGTGCGGACGAAGATGATCATCGCCTCGAACGACTCGACCTCGAGCACCCGGGTGAGCGCGTCCAGCTTGCGCTGGTGCGACACCAGCACCCAGCGCTGGGTGATGTTGGTGGCCGTCGAGGTCTTCGCCTTGACCGTGATCTCCACCGGATCGTGCAGGTACTGCTTGGAGATCTTGCGGATCGCGGCGGGCATGGTCGCGGAGAACAGCGCCACCTGCTTGTCGGAGGGCGTGTCGGCGAGGATGCGCTCGACGTCCTCCTGGAAGCCCATCTTCAGCATCTCGTCGGCCTCGTCGAGCACCAGGTACTGCAGCTGCGACAGGTCGAGCGTGCCCTTCTCCAGGTGATCGATCACCCGGCCCGGCGTGCCGACCACGACGTGCGCGCCGCGGCGCAACCCCGACAGCTGCACGCCGTAGCTCTGCCCGCCGTAGATGGGCAGCACGTGCAGGCCGGGAATGTGCGCGGCGTAGCGGCCGAACGCCTCGGCGACCTGGATCGCGAGCTCACGGGTCGGCGCGAGCACGAGGGCGCGGGGGCTGCGACCGGTGGCCTCGAGCCCCATCAAGATCGGGATGGCGAACGCGGCGGTCTTGCCGGTGCCGGTCTGCGCGAGACCGACGACATCGGCGCCGGAGAGCAACGGGGGAATCGTCGCGGCCTGGATCGGCGACGGCGATTCGTAACCGACATCGGCGATGGCCGCCAGAATGCGGTCATCGATACCCAGATCGGCGAAGGACGGGCCGTCAATGTCCCTGTCGTCGTCGCCAGGAACGCTGTCAACCTGATTGGTGCTCATTGAGCAGGAGTTTACTGCCTCCTGCTGGTCGTCCCGGCCACCGCCCCAATACGGTGAGACCTATGCAACTGGACAACTCGCCCGCGCATCGGGATGCGACGCCGGATCAGCTGGACGTGGCGGTCGTCCAGTTCGCCCCTTCGACCGCCCCCGCGGAGAACCTCGCGGCGGTGCGCGAACATGTGCGCACGGCGTACGAACGGGGCGCGCGCGTGGTCGTCGCACCGGAATACTCGATGTTTGCCGTGACCCGGCTCGATGAGCGGGTCGTCGCCGTCGCCGAGCCGCTGACCGGCCCGTTCGTCACCGGCCTCGGCGCGATCGCCCGCGAGTTCGGCGTGTTCCTGGTCGCCGGAACGGTGGAACAGGTCGCGCCAGGCGGCGACCGCATTCGCAACACTCTCGTCGTGCTCGGGCCCGACGGCTCCCTCGTCACCAGGTACCGGAAGGTGCACCTCTACGACGCCTTCGGCCACCTCGAATCCGATGTGGTCGAGCCGGGCGCGATCGAGGCGCCCGCCACCTTCACCGTCGGCGATATCACATTCGGCATGCAGACCTGTTTCGATCTGCGCTTCCCGGAGGGCGTGCGCCGGGTCGCCGCGGCGGGCGCGCAGGCGCTGCTGCTGCCTGCCCAGTGGATCCCGGGACCGGGCAAGGTCGACCAGTGGACCACGCTGGTGCGGGCGCGGGCGATCGAGAACACCGTCTACGTCGCGGCCGCCGACCAGGCCGCTCCCCGGGGCGCGGGTGCGTCCATGATCGTGGACCCGGCCGGCGCGGTGCTCGCCGAACTCGGCGACGAACCGGGCGTCTTGACCGCCGGAATCGACCTGGCGTACCTGAGCAAGGTGCGCACGGCGAACCCGAGTCTTGCCTTGCGTCGATTCGCGATCACCGAGCGTGGACCGGAGTAGCGTTCGGAATCGATGGTCTACACCGATCGGACCTCGGCCGGTCACGCGCTGGGTGCGCATCTGGAACACCTACGCGCGTCGGACCCGTTGGTGCTCGGGCTGCCGCGCGGTGGAGTTCCGGTGGCCGCCGCGGTGCGCGAGGTGATCGGCGGTGACCTCGACATCCTGCTGGTCCGCAAGCTGGGTGTGCCGTGGCAGCCCGAGCTGGCGCTGGGCGCCATCGGGGAGGACGGGGTCCGGGTGCTCAATCAGGATGTCCTGGCGCACACCGGGATAACGCCCAAAAAGGTCGACTCGATCGAGGCGCGGGAGCGGGCCGAGCTGGAGCGGCGCAGGCAGGTGCTGCGCGGTGCGTCGCGGCCGATTCCGCTGACGGGGCGCACGGTGGTGATCGTCGACGACGGTATGGCGACCGGCGCCACGGTCGTGGCCGCCTGCCGGGTCGCGCGCCTGCACCGGCCCGAGCGCGTCGTCGCCGCCGTCCCCGTCTCCTCGACCGAGGCGATGCGCCGGGTCACCGACGAGGCCGACGAGGCGGTCTGCCCGTGGGTGCCGCGCTCGCTCGGCGGCGTCGGCGGCGCGTACCGCGATTTCCACCAGCTCGAGGACGCGGAGGTCACCGCGCTGCTGTGCTGATCAGACCTCGGTGATGCCCTTGCGGTGGCGCTGCGCGAGATCCGCGTAGAAAGCCGGGTTGAGCCGCACCCACATCTGCGCCTGGGTGCCTTCGATCGGCCGTTTCACCTCGGCGGGGGAACCGGCGGCGAGCACGCCGTCGGGGATCTCCGCCCCCGGTGGCACCAGCGAGTGGGCGGCGATCATGCTGCCCGCCCCGATCTTGGCCAGGTCCAGCACCGTGGTCCCGTTGCCGACGATGGCCTCGGCGCCGACCGCGGCGCCGTGGAACACCACGCTGTGCGCGATCGTCGCGCCGGGCCCGATCTCCATCGGCACGTCCGGCGGCACGTGCAGCACCGCGTTGTCCTGGATGTTGGCGCGTTCCCGGATGACGATCGGCGCCAGGTCCGCGCGCAGCACCGCGCCGTACCAGATCGAGGCGCCCGCCTCGACCCGGACGTCGCCGATCAGGGTCGCCGTCGGCGCGACGAACGCGGTCGGGTCGACCTGCGGGCGTTTGCCTTCGAATTCGTAGAGTGGTACTCGTACACCGTAAATGGTCCCGTCGCGGGTAGGCGAGACGCTCAGCGCCCGGCGTAGGCCGTCGAGGTGCGCGCGGCCGCGGCGACGAGCGGTCGCAGCTGGGCGGCCAAACGCTCGGCGGTCACCGCGACGACGTCGACGTCCGTGCCGGTGCGCACCGCGTATCGGCCGTCGGCGACCACGTCGATCCAGCACAGCACGCCGAACGGGCGCGGTTCGCCCATGCCGCGGCGCGCGGAGACGACCATCTGGCCGATGCCTTCGCGCGGCTGCCGGAGCAGCTTGCGGATCCGGGACGGAATAGACGGACCCGCGACCGGAACGGTGACCAGGTTGCGGCTGTCCTCGCCGACCTGGGACAGGGGAGCGGTCAGGCGCGGCAGCATGCCGGGATTGTTCTCCGGGAGCATCGAGACGATCCGCGGGCACAGGGTTTTCGAGCTGCCCGCGAACAATCGCACGTCGCCGCCGCGATCGGGCGTCGCACCGGGGCGCTGCGCGGCGACCACCGCGATGTTCCCGGCGGCGGCGCCGAGGATGCGGATCGGCCGCGCCTCGGATTCCCGTCCGGTGTCGATCGCCGGTGGGCGTGGTCCACTGTGCTCGCGCGACAGCGGTTCGGGCGCCGCGTCACGTTGACCGAACACCTCGACGCGCAGGTCCGGCTGGGCGAGGATGCGTAGCGCCGCTTCCAGATCCGCGTCCAGCACCTGATCGCACCAGCGATCGAGCGCAGGAAGCTGCGCGGTGCGTTCCGCGGTGTCGCGCGCCGAAAGGCGCACGGCGAGTGGATAGGGAATGCGATCCCCATCGGTGCGTGACCAGGCCAGCGCGAACTGATCCGGGGTCAGCGTCCAGTTCACTCGTACTCGGTCCATTCGCCGAGCACAGGCGGGGTGGTCGGATCGAGCGACCCGATGAGTTCGCCGCCGTCGTCGGAGGGCTCGAGGAACGTGGGGAGATCATCGAGGTCGAACTCGTCGTCCTCGTCATCGATCGGCGCCAAGCGTGCGCTCGCGGCGTTCGCGGCCACGCTCGAACCGCCGCGCGGGGTGTCGACGGCGGCCACCGCACCACCCATCAGGCCACCCATCGCTCCGGCGCCGAGACCGGTGACCGCCGCGTCGGAGCTGTCGTCGTGCCTTCGCCGCTCGTCGCGCTTGCGCTGCTCTTCGGACGGAACCTGGCTGCCGACGCCGGGCACGGCGGGCAGCGTCGTCGGCTCGCTCGTCGCCGATGCGGGTGCGGTCGCCGGGCCCGGCGACCCGGTGGCGGGCGGAATGCGGAGGACGGCGGCGGCCGCAACCGTCGAGAGCGCCGCCGTGGCGGCGGGTGCGACTCGCGGCGCGGCCGGGGCCGGTGTCTCGTCCGCGACCGCGGTTCCGGGCGTCGGCACGGCGGCAGTGGCGGCGGACGTAGCGGGCGTCTCGGCGGCGGGTGTCGAATCAGTGGACGTCGCCGAGACGCTCTGCTCCACCGTGTGGATCGGCTTCGGCGCGTGCGTCCCGAGCGAAGTGGGCTGCGCGTCGGGTGCGTCCTGGGTTGTCCCGACGATCTTGCTCGTCGGCGTGGCGGTGGGAGCCGGGGCGGCAGCTTGATCCGATTCGTCGGGGAACGCGGGCACGTCGGTGCCGGTGCGCACGAAAACCCCTGCGTAGATGTCGTTCATCGCGCGCACGACGTCCTGGCGGGCGTGCTCGCTCGCCTTCTGCCCCTCGACATTGCTGGTCGCTCGGGACGGATCGAGCAGTGCCGCCCCCAGATCCGGTGCGCCGGTGGACGGCTCGGTCACCGCGGCGCGCAGCGCCTCCGCCGCGTCGCTCGCCTGTCCGAGGCGCTGCGAGACGACCGCGAACACGTCGGCCAGGTCTTGGCCGCTCTGTTCGAATACGCGCACCACCGCGTCCGCGCTCTTGGCGGCGGAGCCGCGCCAGCCATCGGCGATGGCCGCGCGAATCTCGGTGTGCGCCTGGAAGACCGCGTCGGCCAGGTGCGCCGCCGCGTCGCTCCACGCCTGCCGGCCGCCCGCGAGCACGGCCGGGTTCAGCAACTGGACCTTGGCGTGGATCTCGTCGTGGGTGAGGTTGTCGAACACCTCGACGTTCGGCGCGTAGGCGGGATCGGTGCGCCGGTGGGTGGCCCGCTCACCGGCGCGCGGCATCTCACGCATGCGCGGCTCCCGTCACGTCGATCCGTTCGACCGCCTGCGCGAGCGCCTCGTCGGCCTGCTGGTAGACGGCGGCCGCGGCGCGGAAGGTCTGGGCGAGTTCTCGTGCGGCGGACGCGTATTCGTTCAGTCGCGTGATCGCGCTGTCGGCTTTGCGCTCGAAACCGGCGCGCAGCGCGTCGCCGGAGGCGAATCCGCCGAAGCCGGGCAACGCCGTGGCGGCGCTCAGGATGCGGATCTGCTCGTCGACCCGATCGGCGAGCAGCTCGTACTGGCGCGCGCACCGTTCGTGCGCGCCGTCGGCGACCACGAGGCCGTCGATCCACAGCGAGCCGTCGTCGACCGCTCGGTTCAGCGCGGCGATGTCGACGCCGGGTGCGGTGATTTCCGCGAGCGGCTCTCCGCCGAACCCGTTCTCTTGCGATGGCATCTGCGCCGTCCCCCTTCCTCGTCCGAAGTGCGATTACGGATGTCGTGCCAACCCCACGACGACACCCTGCATCCAATCCGCGATGTCGGCAGTGACCCGCGCGTGCACCGGCTCGTGCAGCAGGTCGTGCCCGGCGTCGATGTACTCCCGTAAATCTACCGATTCGTGGCGGCTAGTCCAGACCCTGATCGCATCGATCGGCGCGCGCCGGTCGTCCACGCCGTGCACCGCGAGCACCGGAAGACGCTGCGGCAGGGGCGTTCCCGGCGCGCCCGGCGCACCGCCGCCCAGCGCGCGTTTCGGGACGCCCGACAGCACCAGGCCCGCCAGCGCGTCCGAGGGCAGGGCGGGCCGCAGTGGATAGTTCCGGTCCAGCACCGTCGAACTCGTTGCGGCATCGGCCGACTCCGGCACGGCGGCCCCGAGCATGCCCAGCGCGGTCACCGCGCCGAGCGAGTGGCCCATCAGGATCAGCGGCCGGTCGCCACGAGCCAGCTCGACCAGCCGCACCGCGTCCGCCACCAGCTCGGCGAGCGTGCCCGGCCGTTCCGGATCGCCCTCGCTCAACCCGTGCCCGGCGGTGTCCAGCGCCCATACCTCACCGGCGGGGCGCAGACCGCGCGCGAAGCGGTGGTAGTGGCCGCTGTGCTGGCCGATTCCGGGCAGCAGGACCACGGTGTATCGCGGGTGTTCGATCGGCCACCGCCGATAGTGCATCCGGCCGCGCGCGCCGTCGAAGAATGGCATCCACCGATAGTGCCAAAGATCGTGTCGCGGGTGGGACCGCACGATTCCGCTCCGGAAACGGTTAAGATCCGCGGCGACTCATACCTACCGGAGCCCGAGGTGCCCGCGTTGCGAACTCTCCGCCGTCGAGGCGCCTTCCTCTTGTCCGCCGTGGCGCTGGCCTGCACCGGAGTGCTCGCGCCGGGCGCAGGCGCCGCGCCGTCCATCGCCGCCTGCGACCCCGCGGTGGCGGTCACGGCCGTCGCGGCGCGAGTGCCGGTGCTCGACTGGGCGGAGAACCTTGGCTACGACGCGCAGGGCAACCTGTGGGTATCGCGGCTCTACCGCAACGAGGTGCAGCGTTACGACCCCGCTGGCAACCTCACCGCGACTGTTCCGGTGGAGTTCCCCGGCGCGGTGCGGCTCGGTCCCGACGGCCTGCTGTACGTGGTCTACGGTGACGCGCCGGTCAGCGTCGTCCGTCCCGGCGGCGTGCTCCGATTCGATCCGGCGGCGGCCGTGCCGAAGCCGGAGGTCTTCGTCTCCGGCTTCACGATGCCCAACGGCGCGGCGTTCGACCCGAGCGGCAACCTGTACGTCGCGACCCTCTCCGGCGTGATCAAGGTCCGTCCCGACGCCTCCCTCGACACCGAGTGGGCGGCGCCGCTGGCCGGACTGGCCGCCAACGGCGCGATCGTGCACGACGGCGTGCTCTACGTGACCGCCAACGGCGGCCCGCTCGGCCGGATCGTTCGCGTCCCGCTCGACGCGCCCGCGTCCCGCAGCACCGTCGCCGACCTGTCCGCACAACTGGCCGGTCTCCCGGATTTCGCCGACGATCTTCTGGCCGATCCGAGCGGCATCCTCTACGTCACCACCCTCACCGGCCAATTGATCCGCGTCGATCCGACCACCGGCGTCACCTGCGCCGTGCTCAACGGCCAGCCGCTCACCGCGGTCGCCGCCGTCCCCGGCCGTCCGGACGAATTGACGGCGAGCACGGAATCCGGCGCTCTCCTCCGCATTCAGCTCTCTCGCTGAGGTCGAGCCGCCGTCGTCGGGATTCACAGCTTCGGCGCTGTCCCGGTTCGTCGGCACGCAAAGGGGAGTGAAGCGGCGTCCATCTCCACGTCGATCGGCGGCACCGTGTCGGTGCGCCAGGCGATCCGGCCGCGCGGGCATCCCGCCGCAGGGCCAGGAGGACCGCGTGTCCACGAGCCGGCACCGAACGCGCGGTCCACACACTGCGGCGAGGTCAAATATTCTGTCCAGCAGGATTTTTGGTTCGCCTTGCTTGTGCGATTGGCCGGTGATGCTGTCCTCGGGAAGCGGGAACCGGCACGCTCAGGTAGCAGGGCCGTGCCGCGGGTTGATCGCGCGCTCGGCTCGGTCGGCGATGGCCCGCAGATGGGCGATGAGTTCCGAAGGCTCGTGGACGTCGAAGTCCGCCCCTAGCGCGAGCAGCCGGTGAGCCAACCATTCCGGCGCGTCGTCGCGCCGGGCATCGATCCGGCAGGTGTCCGGGTCTATCGCGACGACATCGCCGGGGCTTTCACCCAGCCGCCCCTTGACCCGGTCGGCGGAGGTGTGGATGGTCACTCGGACCCGGAAGGACGGTGTGCCCCAGTCGGTGCGGCGGCCCGCGACGTAGGCGGCGGCATCGGTGCCGGGTAGCGGACGCGGCGTGAAGCGGGCGGCGGTGGGCTGCGGACGGTCGATCCGGTCGACGCGGTAGACCCGCCAGCCGGCCCGATCGAGGTCGTAGCCGACCAGATACCAGCGCCGCCGGGCGGGCACGAGGCCGACCGGCTCGGTGTTGCGCCTGGTCTCGGCGCCCGCCTCGTCGCGGTACGCGAAACGCACCCGCTCCCGGTTGGTCACGGTCGCCGCGAGCGTGGCGAGCACCTCGGGGTCGGCCGTGGGCCCGTCGGCGGTGGGCGGGGTAAGCGCGACGGCGAGTACCCGCACCCTGCGTCGCAACTTCGCGGGCAGTACCTGCTCCACCTTGGCCAGCGCCCGGACCGACGCCTCCTCGATCCCGGCCACCGCGGACCCGGCGGCGGCCCGCAATCCGACCGCGATGGCGACGGCCTCGTCGTCCTCGACCAGCAGCGGCGGCATCGCCGTGCCGGCCGCGAGGCGGTATCCGCCCGCAGCACCGAGCGTCGCGGTCACCGGATAGCCGAGTTCGCGCAGCCGATCGATGTCGCGGCGCACCGTGCGGTCGGTGACACCGAGGCGTTCGGCCAATTCGCTGCCCGGCCATTCTCGTGGCGTCTGGAGCAGCGACAGCAGGCGAAGCAGTCGGGCGGGAGTGTCGTTCACGAATCAGATGATGCCGGAAATCTAGGACCTGATCGGTCCTAGATGCTGCTTAACGTCATCGCTGTACCGCAGCACCGACCGCCGAGGAGGCGTACCGATGACCACCGCCATTCGCCCGTTCCGCATCGAGATTCCGCAGTCCGACCTGGACGACCTGCACGACCGGCTCGCTCGCACCCGTTGGGCCGCCCAGCTGCCGGGGGCGGGCTGGGAGCGCGGCGTGCCGGTCGACTATCTGCGCGAGCTGGCCGAGTACTGGCGGATCGGATTCGACTGGCGGGCACAGGAAGCGGCGCTGAACGAGTTCCCGCAGTTCAAGACGCGCATCGAGGGGCTCGACGTGCACTTCCTGCATGTGCGTTCACCGGAACCGGACGCGACGCCGCTGATCCTCACCCATGGCTGGCCGAACTCGTTCGCCGAATTCGCGGGGACCATCGGCCCGCTCGCCGATCCGCGTGCGCACGGACTCGACCTCGCGCAGGCCTTCCACGTCGTGGTGCCCTCGGTGCCGGGCTTCGGCTTCTCCGACGGGCCGCGCGAGCCAGGCATGACACCGGCGAAAGTGGCCGGTATGTGGCTGACCCTGCTGGATCGGCTCGGCTACCGGCGCTTCGGCGCACAGGGTGGCGATCTCGGCGCCTACGTCGCGCCGGAACTCGCCATCGCCGCGCCGGACCGGGTGATCGGCGTGCACCTCGACGGCGGGATCGGCATGCCCACCGAAGCGGACGTGCCCACCATGACGCCGGACGAACGTGCCGAGTGGGAGCTCATGCAGCAGTGGATGACCGGCGGCGTGGACCACCACGTCCTGCTGCGCCCCGCCCCACAGACCTTCGCCCACGCGTGGACCGATTCACCGGTGGGCCTGCTCGCCTGGCTGATGCAGAAGTTCACCGAGTTCGCCCCGCTCGCCGACCGGGTGGAGGACGTGATCAGCCGCGATCAGCTGCTGACCAACGTCAGCCTGTACTGGTTCACCGGCACCGCGGCCTCGTCGTCCTGGCCGATGTACAACGGCCTCGGCGACGGCGGGTTCACCTGGCCGAAGGGACAGAAAGCGGTGCCGACCGGCACGTATGGCGGCGGCTCCGCGCTGATGCGGCGGCTCGCCGAGCGCGACAACACCATCGTGCACTGGCCGGAGGGCAACACGGGCAACCACTTCATCGCGATGGAACGGCCGGACGCGCACGTCGCCGACATCCGCGCGTTCTTCGCCGCCGTCCGATAGGGAGAGGCACCTGCCCGGCGCCCGGTCTGTTCGGCGATGCGTGGAGCAGCCGGTGGCCGGTTGCTCCACGGTGGCGGGAGTCCATGCGGCGCATCGGGCCATCCCGGCCGTTCGATTACCGACGCGACGGCGCGGTCGCGTCGAGCGGCCGGGCCTCGGACGGTCGGGGCCGGGCACGACGGTCGGCCGACGTCTCGACGAAACGTTTCTACGGGGTGGGTTCGCCGCCGGAGCCGCTCGGCGCGGGCTGAGCGGGGGCGGGGTTGGGCGCAGGAGCCGCGGGCGGTGGAGGCGGGTTGTCCGGCACCGTGAAGAGTCCCACGGTGGGAGTCATCACACAGTGGGCGAACGGGTAGTCGATGATGCCCCACATCGAAGCGAGCACCGTGCCGGGTCCACTGCGGACCGTCTTGGACAGCGTGGGCTGGCGGTACTCGGTCACGTCGTCGAGCGGGTCGATGCCGCTGGCGCCGGTGTTCACGTTCACCCAGGCCACCACGAGCCCGGACGCCAGGGGAGCGCCGGGGTGCGAAGGAGTCGCGCTGAACCGCAGCTCGCCGGGCTCCACGTTCAGGTCACGGCCGTTGCCGGTCCCCTCGGTCGTCGCGGCGGCGATGATCGTGGTGATCGGGCCGTTGCTGCCGCAGCCGAAGGTGGGCGCGGCGTAGGAGAACGGGGTGAACACGCTGGAGACCTCGCGCAGGTGCGCGGCGTCGATCAAGCCCGCGTAGCGCGTGAGCGCGGCGATGCCCTCCTGTGCGGACGGGTCGGCCCCCGCGATGTCGGTCAGATGGGCCAGGCCGGTGTCCACCGGCGCCTGGGTCCGCTCGGCGGTGGCGGGCGCGGAGAAGGTGAGAACCGCGCCGATGCCGAGGGATGCCGCGGCGGCCGCGGCGCGTGCGATGGTCCTGCCGTTCACTCGTTCTCCTCGATACCGAACCCTGTGGGCCCCCGGCCCACCTGCAGCAACGTACCAGCTCGCGACGGTCGCCGTCCCGGGGAGCGGTGCGGAATCCGACGTCGCGAACGGCGAGTGTGTCCCGCACCTGTGATCCAGTCGACAGGGGAGGATTACCGGGGGGTAGTTTGGACTCGGACGTACGAGACACGCAGGGAGATGCGTATGAAACTATCCTTGTCCCCCGACGACGTCGCCTTCCGCGACGAACTGCGCAAGTTCTATCGGACCGAGATCCCGGCCGACATTCGCGAGCGCGTCCGGGACGGCCGTGAGCTGACCCGCGACGACATCGTCACCGCGCACAAGATCCTCAACGACCATGGCCTCGCGGTGCCCAATTGGCCCGTGGAGTGGGGCGGCAAGGATTGGACGCCGATGCAGCGCCACATCTGGCAGGACGAGATGCAGCTGGCCTCGGTGCCGGAGCCGCTGACGTTCAACGCGCAGATGGTCGGCCCGGTGATCGCCCACTTCGGCTCGCAGGAGCTGAAGGAGCGGTTCCTGCCGCCCACCGCGGCACTGGACATCTGGTGGTGCCAGGGCTTCTCCGAGCCGGACGCGGGCTCCGACCTGGCGTCGCTGCGCACGACGGCGGTCCGCGACGGTGATTCCTACATCGTCAACGGCCAGAAGATCTGGACCACGCTGGCCCAGTACGCGGACTGGATCTTCTGCCTGGTGCGCACCGACCCGAGCGCGGCGAAGAAGCAGGCGGGCATCTCCTTCCTGCTGTTCGACGTGAAGTCGCCCGGTGTGACCATCCGCCCGATCAAGCTGATCGACGGCGGGTACGAAGTGAACGAGGTCTTCTTCGAGAACGTCCGGGTACCCGCCGATCAGCTGGTCGGCGCGGAGAACATGGGCTGGACCTACGCGAAGTTCCTGCTCGGCAACGAGCGCACCGGCATCACCGGCGTAGGCCGCACCAAGGTCAAGATCGGCGTGGCGAAGCAGTACGCGGCGAAGATCAAGTCGGGCAACGGCACGCTGCTGGAGGACCCGGTGTTCGCGGCGCGGATCGCCGAACTGGAGAACGAGCTGCTCGCGCTGGAGCTCACCCAGTTGCGGGTGGTCTCCAATTCCTCCGACGGCAAGCCGAATCCGGCCTCTTCGGTGCTGAAGCTGCGCGGTTCGGAACTCCAGCAGGCCGCCACCGAGCTGCTGCTGGACATCGCCGGACCGGACGCCATCCCGGTGGGCGCGGACGACATCGCCTCGCCCGGCTGGGCGCAGCGCAGCGGCCCCTCCTACCTGAACTACCGCAAGACAACCATCTACGGAGGCTCCAGCGAGGTGCAGCGCACCATCATCGCCTCCACGATCCTCGGATTGTGAGGCGCAACCATGGATTTCGATCTCACCGATGAACAGGTCATGCTCCGCGACACGGTCCGTGACCTGCTCGCGCGCAACTACGACGCCGAATCACGGCTGAAGGTGGTCGACTCCGAACTGGGCTGGAGCCGCGACGTGTGGCGCCAGCTCGCCGATTTGGGCGTCCTCGGCCTGAGTTTCACCGAGGAGGACGGCGGCGTCGGCGCCGGTCCCGTGGAGACCATGGTCGTGCTCGAGGAGGTGGGCCGCAGGCTCGCGCCGGAACCGATCCTGGACGCGGTGCTGGTCCCCGGTGGCCTGGTCGCCGCGGCGGGCAGCGCCGAGCAGCGGCAGCGCATCCTGCCCGAGGTGGCCTCGGGTGCGAAGCTGCTGGCCTTCGCCCATGCCGAGCCCGGGGTGCGCTGGCCGGCCGCCGAACTGGCGACCACCGCCACGGCGCAGGGCGATTCGTACACGCTGACCGGCGTGAAGAACCCCGTCGCGCACGGCGACAGCGCCGACGAACTCGTGGTCAGCGCCGCGCTGCCCGAGGGTGGCGTCGGTCTGTTCCTGGTCGCGCCGGACGCGACGGGTGTGGTCCGCAAGTCCTACCGCACGGTGGACGGCCAGCGCGGCGCGCAGGTCGAGCTGACCGACGCGCCCGCCGAGCGGCTCGGCGCGGCGGACGCGACCGAGGCCATCGAGTCGGTGCTGACCCACGCGCAGGCGAGCCTGTGCGCGGAGTCGGTCGGCGCGATGGAAGAGGCGCTGCGACTGACCACCGACTACCTCAAGCAGCGCAAGCAGTTCGGTGTCACGCTGTCGAAGTTCCAGACGCTCACGCAGCGAGCGGCCAACATGTACGTCTCGCTGGAACTGGCGCGCAGCATGAGCCTGTACGCCACGGCGTCGCTGGCCGACGGGGCCGACGATCCGGTAATCGCGTCGCGCGCACGGCTGCAGGTCGGCCGCGCGGCCCGCCACATCGGGCAGGAGGCGATCCAGATGCACGGTGGCATCGGCGTCACCGCGGAGTATCCGGTGAGCCATTACGTGGCCCGCCTGACCGCGATCGAGCGCACCCTCGGTAGCGGCCTCGAGCATCTGCGGGTGCTCAGCTCGCGGGTCGGCGACTACGAGTTGCCCGAACTGTAAGGAGTGCCGCGGTGGTGCGTTTCGCGCACCACCGCGTCATTCGTCGTCTCGCGGCGTCGTCCGCAGTTGGTTGGGCGCTTCGTCCGTCGAGTCGCTCGCCGGCGCTCGCGCGGCCGTCGGCCTCGGCTCCTCGGGGGGCGCCGCCTGTGTGCTGTCGTCGTGCGGATTTCCCGGGGACGGCTCGGCGGTGGTGCTGCTCATGAAGCCCGAAAACGGGGTGGGGTGCCGCTGGTCGGCCGGTGCGATCCGCCAGCTGGGCGACGGCGGGATGACGACCCTGGGGGTCGTCGAGCCGGTGGTGTTCTCGTGGACAACGGGTTCGGCGTACTCGCCTGCCTTGAGCGGCGGAGGCGGCACGTAGGTGTCGTGCTTACCGACGCCACAGGCGCCGATCAGGACGAGCCCGATGGAAACCGCTCCTACGGCGATCGCCGGACCGGCGATCTTGGCCCTGCTGCTTTCCAACGGTGACGCTCCTCGGTGTGTATCGAGTGGACTCACCTTACTCGAGGCCGGTCGGTCCGGCGAGGCGAGTGGTCGCTGGGTATGCGCCGGACGGCGCATTTAAAACAGTTCTGATTCAGATATCGAATTGGTCTCTTCGGCGTGTCGTGGGCACGTGTCGCTATCTTCCGGCGTCCCGGAGTCGTAGCGTGTGTGAGCAAAGTTACGCGTGAGACGCCGGTTTAAGGATGAGAGACACGTTGTGTGAGAACGTGATTGTGGTTCTCTGACCGGCGTCATCGAGGAGTAGATGATGGGAGCTTACTCGACAGCGTCGCGGCGTGGTTCGTCCCGCGCCGCAGAAGATGCCGTGTCGGCAACGGCACAGCATCCCGCGTCGAACCAGCAGGGTCGCTCGCTGTCCACGATCGTGTCGCGGACGCTCGCCTGGCTGATCTTCATCGGCGGACTCGTCGGGGCGGTGCTCGGCATCGCCGGACTGCACGTCGAAATCACCGTCGCCGGACTCATTCTCGCCTGCACCGCGGGATTGGTTCTGCTCAAACTCCGCGCGGGTGGCGGCGAAGCGGACTCACCGTAAACCGGCCGGTCGGCCGCCTAAGGCCCAGCGACGGGCGTGAAAAACGAAGGCGCGCAAGATTTCAGGCGCCTACCGTGATCTGTATGAGGATCGAGATCACCACCGACGCCGCCGAGTTCCGCTCGGTCGCGGGGGCGTTCCTGCTCCGCGATCCGCTGCGGCACACCGTGCTCACCACGAGCGTCGCCAACCATGTCACGGGCATGGATGCCCCGGCTGAGCCATCGCGATTTCTTACCGTCCACGGCGAGGATGCCGCGGTGGTAGGCGCGGCCATGCGCGTGGGCGGTCGCGACGTGTATCTCGGCGCGCTACCGCCCGACGGCATTCCCGCGGTGACTCGCGCGCTGGCCGAGGTCGTCCCCGACAGCGCGGGCGTCGAGGGCGTCGTCGCGGACGCGACCGATTTCGCCCAGCACTGGTGTGGACTGCTGGGGAGAGATTTTCAGCAGTCGTACCGCACCCGGCTGCACCGGCTCGGCGCGCTGCGGATCCCGGACGTAGCCGGAGCGCCACGCCGCGCCCGGGAATCCGACGTCGCCCTGTGCGGGGACTGGCTCGCGGCCATGCGCGCGGAAGCCGGCATGGCGTCCGGATTGGACGAGGCCGCGATCCGGCGCCGCGTCGAAGCGGGCCGGTGGTGGCTGTGGGAACGCGACGGGCAACCGGTCAGTCTTGCCGCGCATCAGATCCCGATCCAGGGCTGGTCGCGGATCGGACCGGTCTACACCCCGCCGGACGCCCGCGGACACGGGTACGCCAGCGCGGTGACCGCGCACGTCGCGAAGCAGCTGCGAGCCCAGAACCTGGAGGTCTGCCTCTTCGCCGACATCGGCAACACCACGGCAAACCGAATCTACCGGGCGATCGGCTTCCACCCGACCCACGAATTCGCGCACTACGTCTTCGAGTAGCCCGCCTGGACGCTGCGCAGGGCGGCGGTGAACCAGGCGAACACCGGCGTCAGGCTCGGCGGCGCGGGCCAGCCGTTGATCACCGCGAGCAACCGCCAGTACCGCTCCACGCGTTCGTCATCGGCCACCGCCAGGCGTTCCAGCATCCACTCGCGCAGCGCGCGATCGTCGGGCCTGCCGAACGTGGCCGCGTAACGCGCGGCGAGGTCGGCGACCACCTCGGCCGCCGCGGGAGAGCCGGGCGCGACACCCGCCGCCACGGCCGCCCCGACCCGGTCGCGCACGGCCTCGGTGAGTGCGTGGTGCAGACCCGTCGTATCGCCCTCGGCGCGTTCGCGCGCCTGGTACTCGGCCATCCGCCGGATCGCCGCCCGAAAGTCCTTGTCGGCGGTGAGTTCCGCCAGTTCCACCCACGCGGCCACCTGCTCGGGTGCGGGATCGTCGGGCAGGTCCGGCAGCGTGGTGCGCAGCAACTCGGCGAGTTCCGGGTTGGCGTCCAGTCCGCCGAAGGTCGCCTCCACGAAATCCTCGATCAGTCGATGACGTTCGGCAGCCGACAGGGTGACGAGCTTGTGCATGAGATCCAACTCCTGTGGGGTCGAGCCCTGCCCGGCCACCGCGCGCAGAACCGCTCGTCGCTGACGCAGGATCCGGATCTGGGTGTCGAGTGCGTCGGCGTGCGCCGCGGCGACCTCGGACAGCGCGAGCTCGTGGGTGAGCACGCGCCGGACGGTGGCCAGGTCGAGTCCGAGCGCGCGCAGCGTCCGCACCAGATCCAGTTCCGCCAGCGCGCGGACGTCGTAGAGGCGGTAGCCGGAAGGGCTGATTTCGGTGGGCAGGACGACGCCCTCGTCGGCATAGAACCGGATCGTCTTGACGCTGAGGCCGGTGCGTTCGGCAACGGCTCCGATGGTGAAGCGGGTGTCGTCCATGTGCCTACCCTCGCGTCTCCCCCTGGGGGAAACTCAATTCAGCGGCGCGGATTTCCACCAATTCATGAACTCGGCTTCGGTGGCGATGAATCCGGCGCTGTACATCAGCATGGCGGCCCTGCCCGGGTCCGCGGAAAAGGCGGTGACCATTCGCGGCCGCAGATTGCGACTGTCGCGCAGGGTGTAATTCGTGTAGCTGTGCCCGCTGTTGTTGGTGGCGGTCGCGCGGTCGTTGGCCGGTAACGCCGCTAGCGCGGCCTGCGCGTCGGCCGGGGAGCCATAGAGGTAGAAGTCGAAAGACGCCTTGTTCGGCCCGCCGAAGCAGCTCCACATCACCAGCCAGGGGCCGAAATCGGGATCCTCGTGGTCGCGCGTCGTCGCGGAATCCGGCGCGTGGGCGAAACAGCCCGCCTTGTTGTACCCGGTTCCGGAGTGGACCAGGCGCTGGGCGGAGGTCTCCGGAAGCATGTCCGGGAACGCGGCGCTCAGCTCGGCCGCGCGGGCGCCGATGGTGGCACGGTCGGCGGTGGCCGAGACGCTCGTCGTCGGGCGCAGGGTGGTCGGCGGCGTGGTGGCATCGGTGTTTCGCGTGGCCACCGTGGTGGTCGATGCAGCGGAGCCGGATGAGGTGTCGTGGAACGATGGCGCGGCGAGCGCAGCGGCCAAGCCCAGCGCCAGCATCAGACCTATCACGGCCTCCAGCCGCGCTCTCCGTCGAGGACGCCGCTGTGGACGAAGGCCCCCGCCTGCGCTGGGGAGCGGTGGTTCCGCGTGCAGCGGAGGGTGACTCGGTGGGGGCCACGCCGCGGGTGCGGTCAGCGCTTGCCACGCGGCTGCGGCGAATTCGCCGCACGAGTCGAAGCGATCGGCCGCGTGCTTGGCCATCGCTTTGGCCAGCACGCCGTCCAGCGCCACCGGCAATCCGGGTCGCAGCCTGCTGATCGCGGGCGGCGGTGCGTTGAGATGCCCCTGGATCACCGCGACCGGATTGGTGGCGTCGAACGGCACCGTGCCGGTCAGCAACCGGAACAGCGTGCAGGCCAGCGAATACTGGTCGGCGCGGTGATCCAGCGGCGCACCGGACAATTGCTCCGGCGCGGCGTAGGCGAGGGTCGCGGTGAAGGTGCCGGTCTGGGTGAGCCGGCCGGTGTCGTCCCGGAATCGGGCGATGCCGAAGTCGGAGAGGAAGACCCGCTCCTGGTCTCCCTCGACGCGCTCCAGCAGAATGTTCGCCGGTTTCACGTCGCGGTGCAGCACGCCGCGGCTGTGCGCGAAGTCCAGCGCTTTGGCCGTTTCGGCGATGATCTGCACCGCCCGTGGCGGCGGCAACGTCCACGCGTCCAGCGCCGCGGCGTCGGTGCCATCGATGTAGCGCATGCAGATCCACGGCTGGTCGCCCTCGACGCCGCGATCGAACACCGTGACGATGTTCGGGTGATCCAGCCGTGCGACGAGGTCCGCCTCCCGCTCGAAGCGGGTGCGGGACTCGGTGTCGTCGAACAGGTCCGGGTTCAACAGCTTCATCGCCGTCAACCGGGGCAGCCGCGGATGCCGGGCCAGGTACACCGATCCCATCCCGCCGCGGCCGAGCAGGCGTTCGATGGTGTACCCCGCGAAGACTTCGCCGGTGTGCGGCATCGGTCAGTTCAGTGGAGCCGAGCGCCACCAGCGCAGCAGCTCGTCGACGGTGGTGTGGGAGAAGCCGTCGGTGTACATGAGGTACTGGGTCCGATCGGGATCGCCGGTGAACGCGGTGACCATCTTGGCGCCGTCGTCGACGTACTTGTAATTGGTGTAGGACTTTCCGCCGTTGGTGTCGGTGGACTTGGCGGCCGAGGAGGGCAGGCCCTTCAGCACCGCCTGCACATCGGCGGGGGTTTTGTAGACGTAGATCCGGTAGTACGGATCCTCGTTGTTGCCGCCCTTGAAGCAGCGCCACTGCGCGGCCCAGTCACCGAAGTCCGGTTCGCCCTTGGACGGCGACGGCGGGGAGCTCGGCGAGGCCAGCCAGCATTCGGCGCCGTTGTATCCGACTTCCTCGGACTTGGAGGCGGGCACCATCCGCGGGAACTCCGCGCTGACCGACTCCGGGGTCGCGTCGACGAGATTCGGCTTCACCGCCGATGTGGTCGTCGTGCTCGCGTTGCTCGAGCCCGAATCGGAGACGGCGCCGATGATGCCGAGCACCACCACGATCAACACGACCACGCCCACCACCAGGCCGATGATCAGGCCGGTGTTCTTCTTGGGCGGCGGCGCGGCCGAGTGGTGCACGTGCGCGCCGTGCGGCGGGGCGAAGGTGGAAAACCCGGCCTGCTGCTGGGGATACGGGTTGGCGGCCGTCGGCTGGGGCGCGGGACCGGTGTGCGGCCGTGAGTTCACCACCGGCGTGGGTGGCGGAGTCGCGGGGGACGCCGAGGCGAGCGCGTTCGGCCCGCTGGTTTGCGGGGTGTGCACCTGGTGTCCCGGGCCGCTGACGTAGTGACCTTGCGCGGCCGGATACGGCGATCCCGTGGTGGGGATCTGCGGCCCGGTGGTCGGGCGCGGCCCCGCCGTGGGGTGCTGCGGCCCGGTGGCCGGGCGGGGACCGCCCACCACCGGCATCGACGGCGCGCTGGAACCGGTCAGCGCCTGCCTGGCGGCCGCGGCGAATTCCGCGCAGCTGCCGTATCTGTCGTCGGGTCGCTTGGCCATCGCCTTGGCCAGCACGCCGTCCAGCGCGAAGGGCAGGCCCGGCCGGACGCTGCTCAGCGCGGGCGGCGTGCCCTGCAGATGCCCTTGGATGACCGCGGCGGGGTTCGTCGCGGAGAACGGGCCGGTGCCGGTGAACAACCAGAACAGCGAGCAGGCCAGCGAATACTGATCGGAACGGTGGTCGAGCGACGCGCCGGTGAGCTGTTCGGGCGAGGCGTAGGCCAGCGTTGCCGTGAAGGTGCCGGTCTGGGTGAGATGACCGGTGTCGTCGCGCAGCCGCGCGATGCCGAAGTCGGTGAGATACACCCGCTCACCGCGACCGGCGCCGGAGCGGGCCAGCAGGATGTTGGCTGGTTTCACGTCGCGGTGCAGCACCCCGTTGCCGTGCGCGTAGTCCAGCGCGTCGGCGGTCTCCTTGATGATCTGCACCGCGCGTTCGGGCGGCAGCGACTTCGGTTCCACCGAGGCGGCGTCGATGCCGTCGACGTACTGCATCGAAATCCACAGCTGCTCGTCCTCGAGCCCGCGGTCGTAGACCGTGACGATGTTCGGGTGATCGAGCTGGGCGACCAGATCCGCCTCCCGTTCGAACCGCGCCCGCACCTCCTTGTCGAAGAACATCTCCCGATTCAGCAGCTTCAGTGCGGTCATCCGCGGCAGCCGCGGATGTTTCGCCAGATATACCGAGCCCATGCCACCGCGGCCGAGTTGCCGCTCGATGACATAGCCGGCGAAAACGTCACCGCTGGCCAGCATGACTGCTCCACTTCCCGCCGCCCGCCGGGACCCACCGGCGAACAGGCGTACAGCAAAAGAACGCGTGGCCGGAGATGGGCCCGACCACGGAAAACATCGAAACCATAGCAGTAGTCGCGCCTCACCTATCGCTCGTCGAGCGTGGTGCGGCGCGGGCGATCGACATGCGTCGGACCGCCCGGCGGAGGCCGGGGGTCCGGAGGTTGCTGGTGCGGTCGCGCCGCCGAGCCCGGGCGCATGGGCAAGTTCGGCAACTCGATCAGGCCGGGATGCGCCGGGCGGCGCGGCGGCAGGAAACTCGGGGACGGTCGAGGGGTTTCCCGCGGCCTCGGTAGGTGCTGCGGCGCGGCCGCGTGGTACGTCGGCGCGGTCGGATACCCGTCGGGGTGAATGCCGTGCGGCGCTGTCGGGTGCCCGGCCTGCTGTTCGGCCAGGGCGGATTTCGCGGCGGCGGCGAACTCGGCGCAACTGTTGAAACGATCCACTGGCCGCTTGGCCATCGCACGCGCCAGCACCGGATCCAGCGCGGGCGGCAGTCCGGGACGTGTGCGGCTGAGCACCGGGATCGGCGCGTACAGATGGCTGTTCACCACAGCCGCCGGGTTGGCGCCGGGATACGGCGGCGCTCCCGTGAGCATCCAGAACAGCGTGCACGCCAGCGAATACTGATCGGCACGGTCGTCCAGCGGCCTGCCGATCAGCTGTTCCGGGGCACCGAAGGCGAGTGTCGCGGTGATCGTGCCGGACGAGCCGATCGTGCTCTCCGCGCCGCGGATGCCCGCGATCCCGAAATCGGTGAGCAGCACCCGTTCCGGTTGACCGATCGGCGCCTTGGCCAGCAGGATGTTGGCCGGTTTCACATCGCGGTGCAGCACCTGGTTCGCATGCGGGAAATCCAGCGCCGCGGCGGTGTCGGCCGCGATCCGCACCGCGCGCCACGGAGCGAGCACGTCGACGTCCGCGCAGGAGGCGTCCGCGCCGGGCACGTACTGCATCGAGATCCACAGCTGCCGGTCCTCGGCGCCGCGATCGAACACCGTGACGATGTTCGGGTGATCGAGCCGTGCCACCAGATCGGCCTCGCGTTCGAAGCGGCGGCGGATGTCGGTGTCGGCGTACAGTTCGCGTTTGAGCAGCTTCAACGCCGTCAGGCGGGGCAGCCGAGGATGCTGGGCCAGGTACACCGTGCCCATGCCGCCATGGCCGAGGACGCGTTTGACGACGTAGCCCGCGAAGATTTCGCCGGTCTGCAACACCTGTACACCCCCTTGTCGAGTCGAGCGCGCGGACACTACCCATGTATCTCGATGAGCCATCGGGATGCAACACCTCGCGGCGCACCCTCGATTGTCGTCGGTAGCAGCCAGTACTGTGACCCGCATGCGCATTGGAGCACACGTCCGGCTCGACAGCGACCCGATCGGCTTCGGGGAGAAACTCGGCGCCGACGTCATCCAGATGTTCGTGGTCGATCCGCAGAGCTGGGACAAACCCACCCCGCATCCGCGGACCGAGGAGATTCTCGCCAGCCCGATCGAGGTCGTGGTGCACTCCTCCTATCAGATCAACGTCGCCAGCCTGAACAACCGCCTGCGCATGCCCTCGCGCAACGCGGTGGCCCAGCAGGCGAAGGCGGCCGCCGAACTCGGCGCGTTCGGTCTGGTGGTGCACGGCGGGCATGTGCGTTCCGACGCCGAGTTGGAGACCGGAATCGACAATTGGCGCAAACTGTTCGAGCGTCAGCAGGACAAAGGCGGCTTCGCGGTGCCGATCCTGATCGAGAACACCGCGGGCGGCAATCACGCCATGGCCAGGCATTTCGATTCCATCGCCCGGCTGTGGGACGCGGTCGGCGAGTACGGCGCCGGATTCTGCCTCGACACCTGCCACGCCTGGGCGGGCGGCGAGGAGCTGATCGGCGTCGTCGACCGGATCAAGGCGATCACCGGCCGGATCGACCTGGTGCACTTGAACTCCTCGCGCGACGAATTCGACTCCGGCGCCGACCGGCACGCCAACTTCGCCGACGGCACCATCGACCCGCAATTGCTCGCCGAGGTGTGCCGCACGGCGGACGCGCCGGTCGTCCTGGAGACTCCGGCGGACGGCCTCGCGGAGGACTTGGCGTACCTGCGCGAGCACTGTGTCTGATTTGCAGCGCCTGCGGCGCTGCGTGTTCGCGGCCCCGGGGAGTCTCGCGGCCGAGCGACCGAGACTCGCGACTGTGTCGCATGCGCTTCGGTCACTCGGCCGCGAGACGGGCCGCGAACGGCGCTCGTAAGACTCGCACCCGGCGGGGCTGGGTCAGCTCGGTCGTCCCGATGATGTTTGGGCAGCGCCCGGCAGAACGGAATGGAGCTGGGCGGTGTCCGGGTCGGGCTCGCGCTCGGTGGGCCGAAGTGGTGGTGCTTGCGCGCCGTTTGCGATCAGTGCGACGAAAACCCTGGTCAGGGGGGTCGTTTGGGTGGTCTGCTCTCCGGAGCAGTAACCGATCTCGACAGCGAAGGTGATCTCATGACGGTCGCACCCGCCACCCCATCCACGGCCTCGGTGACCAGGCTCGGCGCTCGTATCGGCGCGCGGATCGACAACGTCCGGCTCGGCGGCGACCTGGATCCGGCCACCGTCGACGTGATCCGTCGCGCGCTGCTGGAGCACAAGGTCATCTTCTTCCGCGGTCAGGATCACCTCACCGAGGACGGGCAGTACGAGTTCGCCCAGCTGCTCGGCTCGCCGACCACCCCGCACCCGACGGTCACCTCGCATGGTGTGAAGAGCCTGGCGATCGATTCCGAGCACGGCCGCGCCAACAGCTGGCACACCGACGTCACCTTCGTCGACCGCATCCCGAAGGCGTCCATCCTGCGCGCGGTGCACCTGCCGTCCTACGGCGGGGCGACCACCTGGGCGTCCACCGTCGCGGCCTACGAGTCGCTGCCGGAGCCGCTGAAGCGGCTCGCCGAATCCCTGCGCGCCGTGCACACCAACGTCTACGACTACGCCCGCGCCGAGGAGACGCCGCGACCCAACACGGCCGCCTACCGCGCCGAGTTCGAGTCCACCTACTACGAGACCGAGCACCCGGTGGTGCGCGTGCACCCCGAGACGGGGGAGCGGGCGTTGCTGCTCGGCCACTTCGTCAAGCATTTCGTCGGGCTGTCCAGCACGGAGTCGCACGCGCTGTTCCGGCTGTTCCAGGACCGGGTGACCCGCCTGGAGAACACCGCCCGCTGGAACTGGGAGCCCGGCGACGTCGCCATCTGGGACAACCGCGCCACCCAGCACTATGCCATCGACGACTACGACGACCAGCCGCGCAAACTGACCCGCATCACCCTGGCCGGCGATGTCCCGGTCGGCGTCGACGGCTCGACGAGCACCATCATCGCGGGCAACGCCGAGCACTACTCGATCGTCGAGGACACCCAGCTGCTCGCGTCCTGAACGCGGACCCCGCATGGTTGCCGGGCCTCCGGCTGTTGAGGGGCCATGCGGTGTCTTCGGGTCGCGGTGAGCCGTCGCCGAGAAGCCCGGCCTGCCATATATGCAGGTCGGGCTACGAAATGCCGTAAGTGACCTGACCGCGAACCGCGGATTCGGTCGACTGGCCCGGCGGTCGCAGGGTTATCACGGGTATTGCCCCCGGCACCGGAGGTTGCCTCGACAATCGCGGGACGCCCGAAACCGACCCAGCTCCGCCGGGTGCGAGTCTTACGAGCGCCGTTCGCGGCCCGTCTCGCGGCCGAGTGACCGAAGCGCATGCGACGCAGTCGCGAGTCTCGGTCGCTCGGGCGCGAGACTTTTCGGGGCCGTGAACACGCAGCGCCGCAGGCGCTGCAAATCGAACACAGCCGAGTGACCGAAGCGCATGCGACGCAGTCGCGAGTCTCGGTCGCTCGGGCGCGAGACTCCCCGGGGCCGCGAACACGCAGCGCCGCAGGCGCTGCAAAACCAACACAGCCCATACTGGTTGCCATGAGTATTCGGCCGCTGGACGGGGTGCGCGTCCTGGAGCTCGGCAATTACATCGCCGCGCCGACCGCCGGGCGCATCCTCGGCGATTTCGGCGCCGAGGTGATCAAGGTGGAACGCCCGAAAGCGGGCGACGAGCTGCGCAACTGGCGGCTCTACGGCGGCGACACCTCGATGCTGTACCGGACGATCAACCGGAACAAGAAGTCGATCACGCTGGATCTGCGCACCGAGGCGGGGCGCGGGATCGTCCTCGACCTGATCCGGCGCTGTGACGTGCTGCTGGAGAATTTCCGGCCCGGCATGCTGGAGAAGTGGGGTCTCGGGCCGGAGGTGCTGAACGAGGCGAATCCGGACCTGGTGATCACCCGGATCTCCGCTTACGGGCAGACCGGCCCGCTGTCGGAGCGTCCCGGGTTCGCCGCGGTGGCCGAGGCGGTCGGCGGACTGCGCGAACTGGTGGGCGATCCGGACCGCCCACCCGTGCGCACCGGCGTCTCGATCGGCGACTCCATCGCGGGTATCTACGCCGCGTTCGGCACCGTGATGGCGCTGTTCCAGCGCGAGCGCCGCGCCGAGTCGGACACGCCGGTCCCGTTGCGGGAGCGCGTGATCGACGTGGCCCTGAACGAGGCGATCCTGTCGGTGATGGAATCGCTGGTGCCGGACTATCTCGCCTACGGCATCCAGCGCGAACGCGTCGGCGGCCGGATGGAGGGCATCGCGCCGAGCAACGCCTACCCGTGCGCGGACGGCACAAGCATCATCATCGGCGGCAACGGCGACGCCATCTTCCAGCGCTACATGGCGGTCATCGATCGGCCGGACCTGGCCGCCGACCCGGACCTCCAGGACAACGCGGGCCGTTGGCGCAATCGCGAGCGGCTGGACGCGGCGATCGGGGAGTGGACGGTTCGGCATACCCGCGACGAGGCCCTGAAGCTGCTGGACGCCGCCGCTATTCCGTGTGGCCCGATCTACACCGCGGCCGACATCGTGGCCGACGAGCAGTACCGGGCGCGCAACATGATCCAGTCGTTCACCGTGGACGTCGGCGCGCCGGAGCCCAAGGCCGTCGGCTTCCCCGGCATCGTCCCGGTGATCGGCGAACAGTCCTTGCCCATCCGCAGCGTCGGACCCGATCTGGGTGAGCACACCCGAGAGGTGCTGTCCGGCCTGCTCGGCATGAGCGAAGCCGAGATCGATGCGTTGGAGGCGCGATGAGCACGCGGCCACACGACCGGAGGCGTCCGAAGGGGCGTGACGCGAGAGAACCGCGCTCGCCGGGCACCAGCAGGCCCGTGGTGCAGCCGAATCCGACCGGGGCGGGCGAGAAGCCATGGGGCGGCGTGATGTGCGGCCACCACCGGGCGCGGGAGCAGCGATGACCGCGCCGGTGTTGCGCGATGTCACGTTGCGCGACGGACTGCAGCTGACCGGCAAGCTGCTGCCGGTGCAGCGCAAGGTGGACATCGTGCGCCGCCTGCTCGCGCTGGGGGTGCCCGCGCTGGAGATCGGCTCGATGGCGCGCCCGGACCTGGTCGCGCCGATGGCGAACACCATGGAGCTGGTCGCCGCGTTGACGCCGGAGGAACTGCGCCGCTGCTGGGTATGGGTGGCGACGCCGCGCCATGTGGAGAAGGCCGCCGCGGCGGGAGTGCGGAATTTCCAGTACTGCTTCTCGGTCTCCGACGCGCACAATCGGGCGAACATCGGACGCGACACCGAGGCCAGCGTCGCCGCCATGCCGGACGCGGTGCGCTTGGCCCATGAGGTGGACGGGTCGATCCAGCTCTGCTTGGCGACGGCGTTCACCTGCCCGTTCGACGGCCCGGTCGACCCGGAACGGGTACTGGCCATCGCCCGCGACCCCCGCACCGAGGGCGCGGACGACATCGTCCTGGCCGACACGCTCGGCCAAGCCCACCCCGGTGAGGTGTCCGCGCTGGTCGCGGCGGTGCGGGACCGGACGCCTCCCCGGCGCGTCGTCTTCCACGGTCACGACACCTGGGGTATGGGCGTGGCCAACACCCTCGCCGCGGTCGCGGCGGGCGCGGACATGGTCGACGGAGCGCTCGGCGGCCTCGGCGGCTGCCCGTTCGCGCCGGGTGCCAGCGGAAACACCGCCTCCGAGGACATCCTGTTCGCCACCAGGCCGGACTGGTTCACCCCAACCGCCCTGGCCGCCCTGGTCAACCTGTCGGAGGACCTGCTGTCCGAACTCGGCGAACCCAACCGCTCCCGCACCCTCGAAGGCGCCCGATCCAAAGCGTCCGCCTTCGAGTGGGTCGTAGGTGAGGCCTGAAACACAGGGTGTTCCCTGATGGCGTGTGGCGGCGATGCCGGTAACACTGGACGGCATGACTTCGCAAGCCTTGGGCGCCGACCCCGCCGACCTGGCGGCATCGACCGATGTCGCGGCCCACGCTATCGAACTGACCAAGGTCTACGGATCGGGCGATACGCAGGTCAGGGCATTGGACGGGGTGTCGGCCGAGTTCGCGAAGGGCGAGTTCACCGCGATCATGGGTCCGTCCGGATCGGGTAAGTCGACTCTCATGCATTGCCTGGCCGGACTGGACAGCGCCAGCTCGGGCACCGTCCGCATCGGTGACACCGACCTGACCTCGCTGTCCGACAAGCAGATGACGCGCCTGCGCCGTGACCGCATCGGTTTCGTCTTCCAGGCGTTCAACCTGGTGCCGACGCTGACGGCGCTGGAGAACATCACATTGCCGCTGGACATCGCCGGGCGCAAACCCGATCAGGAGTGGCTGGACACGGTGCTGAAGCGGCTCGGATTGAACGATCGGCTCACCCACCGTCCCAGCGAGCTGTCCGGCGGACAGCAGCAGCGGGTGGCCTGCGCTCGTGCGCTCGCGGGCAAGCCGGAGATCATCTTCGGCGACGAGCCGACCGGCAACCTGGACTCGCGCGCCTCGGAGGAGGTGCTGTCGATCCTGCGCGCCGCGGTGGACGAGTTCGGGCAGACGGTCGTCATCGTCACCCACGAACCGCACGCGGCCGGATTCGCCGACCGGGTGGTGTTCCTCGCCGACGGACGCATCGTCGACGAGATGCGCGATCCGACCGCCGACACCGTGCTCGACCGGATGAAAGCGTTGGAGCAGGCGTGACCGGGCTTTCGCGGAAGAATCGGGGGCGGGCGTAATGGCCGGAAGTCCGATGCGCAAGGTCGCGCTGCGCAATCTCGCCGCGCACAAGGTGCGGCTAGCGCTGACCCTCTTGTCGGTGGTGCTCGGCACCGCGTTCATCGCGGGTTCGTTCGTGTTCACCGACACCCTGCAGAGCACTTTCGACGGAATCTTCGCCAACGAGGCGAAGGGCGTCGACGTCCGGGTCAGCCCGAAAGAGCGCCAGGCGCAAGGCGTTCCGAACAATGTGGTGGACGAGCTGGGGAAGTACCCCGGCGTCCGCACGGTCGCGCCGAGCGTGAACGGCCCGGTGGTGCTGCTCGATCCGACCGGAAAGAAGGCCGTGCAGACCGGCGGGGCGCCGACGTTCGGCAAGTCGTACCTGCCGCCGGAGAAGGCCGTCGCGGAGCCGGAGAAGTTCCTGCAAGGCGTCCCGCCCGCCCGGCCCGGCGAGATCGCGCTCAACACCGGCGGGGCCGACCGGGCCGGACTGAAGATCGGTGACCGCACCAAGATCCTCATTCCCTCCCAGGCCGCTCCGATCGACGTGACCCTCACCGGCATCTACGAGGTTCCATCCGACACGGGTGGTTTCATCGGCGTGCTGTTCGACGACACGCAGGCGCGCAAGCTGTTCACCGACGGCCTGCACGTCGCCTACGTCGACCTGGCGGCCACCGGCATTCCCGGCGACGAGTTGCGCGACAACCTCGCCAAGGCACTGCCCGGCTACAAAGTGCAGAACAGCGATCAGGTGCGTGCCGACCTGAAGAAGGAAATCTCCAACGCGCTCAACTTCATCAACTACTTCCTGCTCGCCTTCGGCGCGATCGCGCTGATCGTCGGCACGTTCATCATCTACAACACGTTCTCGATGATCGTCGCGCAACGCTTGCGGGAACTCGCGCTGCTGCGCGCGGTCGGCGCGAGCAGGCAGCAGGTCGGCACGTCGGTGGTGGCGGAGGCGTTCGTCATCGGGTTGATCGGCAGCGTGGTCGGCCTCGCGGGCGGCGTCGCGCTGGCGTTCGGATTGTCGGCGGTGCTCAACGCCTTCGATCTCGGCTTGCCGACCGGATCGATGGCGGTGCGGCCGCGCACCATCGTGGTCGGGCTGCTCGTCGGCCTCGTGGTGACGATGGTGAGCGCCTACGCGCCCGCGCGCCGCGCCTCGCGTATTCCGCCCGTGCAGGCCATGCGCGAGGAGTTCGCGTCCGCCGGGGAGTCGCTGCGCCTGCGCACGATCCTCGGTGCGGTGCTGGCGGTGCTCGGCGTGGTGCTCGTCGTGCTGGGCGCGCAGCGGACCGGTGGCACGGCGGCCGCGACGGTCGGCGTCGGCGCGCTCGGGCTGATCTTCGCGGTGCTGCTCGCCGCGCCCGCGCTGTCGCGACCGGTGGTCGGTGGGCTCGGCGTGCTGGTGCGCCCGTTCGGGCCGATCGGCCGCATGGCGCGCAACAACGCGTCGCGCAATCCGCGCCGCACCGCCGCGACGGCCTTCGCGCTCACGCTGGGCCTGATGCTCGTCTCGGCGATCGGCATGCTGGGCGCTTCGGCGAAGGAGAGCGTCGGCGTGCTGGTCGACAAGGGCGTGCGGGCCGACTACGTGCTGGCCGGTCCGCAATTGCTCGGGGTGCCGTTCGGTGCCGCCGACGCCGCCCGGACGAAGGTGCCGAACGTGGCGCAGGTGGTCGGAATGCGGGGGGCCGCGTTCAAGCTCGGCGACGATCAGGTGTTCGCGTCCTCGCCGGACGGTCCGCTGACCGGTGTGCTGAACTACGAGATCGTGCGCGGCAGCGGCACTCTCGGCGCCAGGGACGTGCTCGTGTCCGAGGACGAAGCGAACGACCGCGGCTGGAAAGTCGGCGAAGAGGTGACCCCGACCAGCGTCGACGGCAAGAAGGTCCCGCTCACCGTCACCGGTGTGTACAAGAAGAACCCGCTGCTCGGCCCGATGGTGGTGTCGCAGACGGTCTACGACGAGGTGGTCCCGCTCAACTTCCGGACCAACTTCCTCGTGCTGATCAAGGCGCAGCCGGGCGCGAATACCAGCGCGATGCGCGCCGACCTGGAGAAGGCCACCGAGCAATTCGTCGTGGTGCAGGTGCAGGATCGCGAGGAATTCAAGGGAGCGCAAGGCAAACAGATCAACACTTTGCTGGCCATTCTCTACGGGCTACTCGCCTTGGCGGTGGTGATCGCGATCCTTGGCATCGTCAATACTTTGGCGCTGTCGGTGGTGGAGCGACGCCGGGAGATCGGCATGCTGCGCGCGGTCGGTATGCAGCGTGGCCAGGTGCGCCGCACCATCTATCTGGAGTCGATGCTGATCGCGGTGTTCGGCGCGATCGTCGGCATGGTGCTCGGCCTGGGCCTCGGCGTCGGATTCCTGCGCACGCTCAGGGATTTGGGTCTCGACCAGATCGCTATCCCGTGGAGCCAGCTGGTCCTGGTCCTGGTCAGCTCGGCGGTCGTCGGAGTACTGGCCGCGCTGTGGCCTGCGGTGCGGGCGGCGCGCACGCCACCACTGGCCGCGATCGCCGATCTCTGACAGGTCCGTGCGGCGCACAATCATTGTGCGCCGCACGGGACTGCGGCGTGTCCTCGCGGAAACTGTTGCGGGCTCAGGCTGCGCCGGTGGAACCGTCGAGTCGAACGGAATTGGTGAACGTGTCCCACTGGCCCGGAGCGAACACCAGGGCGGGACCGTTGGGGTTCTTGCTGTCGCGAACCCCCACCATGCCCTGCTCCAAGAAGGCGACCTCAACGCAATCTTGGCCCATCGAGCTACGGGTGCTCTTGAACCATTTCGCCCGGGAGGGGTCGATGTTCATCCTGCATAACTCCCTTGCTGCCCGCCTGAGCAGGTCACGCGCTCAGTTCAGTGCCGAACCGCGCTGATGAACGCATCCCACTCGCCGGAGGTGAACACCAGTGCCGGGCCGGTTGGGTTCTTCGAGTCACGGACGCCGACTCCGTCTTCATCAAGCCATGCCACCTCGACACAGTCGGTCTGCCCGCTGCTATGGCTGCTCTTGAACCACGTCACCCCAGATAGGTCGGCGTTCACGCTGAGTAACTCCTTGCCACCCGCCTGAGCAGGTCACGCGATTGTGTCTCGTTCAGTGCTGTGCTCCGGATGGTCGAAGCAATGCCATGGTAGCGCCGCAGGTCATCGGCGTGCTCCAGGTACAGGTCCGGCTTTCCGGCCCCTTCCAAGTAGACGAGTGACGGCTCCACGGGCCGACCTTTGGTGTCGGTGCCGAAGTCGAGAATGACGAATGGACCATGCAAGAGGCCCACGGCGCAGCCGCTCGCGAACGGGCAGATGCGCAGCGAGATATTCGGAAGTTTGCTGATCTCGGCCAAGTGGTGCAGTTGGGCTGCCATCAGACGAGGATGACCGATAACCCGATGCAGCGCCGATTCATGCAGCAGCAGTTCGAGTTTCACCGAATCGGCCTTTCGGGTCACGATCGTTTGGCGCTTCATACGCAGTTCGACCCGGCGTTCGATGTCTTCTGGGCTGCTGTCGTGGTAGAACGCGCTGATCAGTGCTCGAGCGTAATCGGGTGTCTGCACCAAGCCGAGAACGATCTCGTGGTAAGCGACCAGTTGACGCGCCGAGGCTGCGAGCTCGACGTACATGTTGAAGGTCGAGTCACTGTAGAGTCCGCCGAACGCTGTGTACCACGAGGCGGTTTGCGCCTGTTTGGCGAGTTCGACCGCGCGGTCGATGTCGTCGGCCTCGACCTCGTACAGCTCGCACAACGCCTTTATGTCGCGGATGCGGAATTTCTTCACTCCGCCGGTCTCGACGCGTTGCAGCGCCGTCTTGCTGAGTTCTACGAGATGAGCCGATCTATCGAGCGATAGCCCACGTCCCTCCCGAGCCTCGCGAAGGAAGCGGCCCAGCTGCCGTCGGGCCAATGTCGACGGTTGGTCTTCGGTGGTCATAGTTCTGTGCACCCCCTGCAAAAGCGGAACGAATTGAAATCGAACGCGGACGCGACTGTACGTCGGAGCCGGAACGAACTGTGGGCATTCGGTCGAATTCAACTCGGACCGTCCGAATTTCGCTGATCCGTGGCGCGCGCATGCTGTGCTCGTCGCGGCGTCTCAGCAGACAGCGCACATCGGTCGGACGCCGTACGAATCGTCACAGCAAGGATCCAGGGAGATCAATGACCTACGCGAACGTAATCGAACCGCCCATCGGGGGCAGGCCGAAATCGTTGGGCTTCATACGGAATGACGTGTCCGGCATTCATGCCCCACGGCATGCAGCCGAGGTGCGGCAGCATGCGCACGGCCTGGGATACCACTACGTGTACACCGTTCGTCCACCGGTCGATGTGGACAGTCCGATCGAGTACGCGCTCGGTCTCGCGGCGGAGTTCGGTGTGGAAGTGATCGTCGTGTTCGATCTCGAGCATGTGGATGACCGACCAGCCTTGATCTGTGACAGGGGATTCGATCTCGAGACCGTCAGCCCGCAGGGCAAATGGACGCGCTCGGCTCCATCTGTGCCCGGTGCGGCGGTAGAGGGGGCGTGATGGGTATCGAGACCGTTGTGGACGTGCCGGTGATCTGTGATGACGCGGATGTGGAACTCGCCCATCGCATCATGCAGGAGCATCGCGCATGCCGCATCGACCTTTGCGCATGGAAGCGGACGGCGTTTCACACGCTTGTCGTCCGTGGCCGGATCGTGCCGGAAACGCTCAGTCCGCGTGAGCGTGCTGCCGAAAGGAATATTCCGTTTCCTCCGATCGGCGGTGCCCCTCCCTCGGTCGACGCCGTGGTGGCGCCGCGCACGTTGCGGCAAGTGCTGGACATGCTCAATCGGTCCGTCCTATCGCCGGGGCAGGAGGTCGCGCCGCCGCTCGAGGGGGTGTGATGCTTTGAGCCTGTGGGATCTGGTGTGCGGTGTCGCCGCGACTGCCGGCGGCGGATCGTGCGTCGCGCTCGCGTTGGCCTGTCTGTGGCCGGCCGGTTCGCCGCGACGCTCCGTCGCACACCGACGCCTCCCCGCCGCGGGCAAGGTGGCGGCGTTCCGTTGGCCTGCGGCGTGGACCTGTACGGCACCGCCGGAGCCGTTCACGGTAGCCGAAGCTCATGTCGCCATGCAGCGGCACCGGGAACACGGGTGTGCCCGCAAACGCGCCGCCTGGGATGTGCTGGTGGGCGCAGGGCGGATTGTGCCGGATTCACACCGGCGGAATGAGAAGCCGTGAATCGTTCGATCGGCAAGGCCCCGGCGCATTGGGCGGCAGATGGTGCTGAGAGGCGAATCCGCTGATTCGGCTCGCCGTCCGACCACTCGTTGTCCAGCATGTGGTCCCAACTGGCGAGGAGGCAGGCGCGCTGGAAAACCGAGGCGGGTCGCACGATGTTCGACCACATCGCCCGCCGATCCCGGCAAGCCGCATCGCGCGTCGAACGGCTGGGGTCGGTGGCCACACCGCGTCGGTCGTCAGCTGATGCATCTCGCGTGCCGGGCGGCGCGGTCGGTGGTAGCAGGAATCGCGAGATCGCCTGTCCTGCAAGCAAACTCGACTTGATGACGAGCAGCTGTATGCCCCGTCACATCTTGCTGAAGTTGTCCGTTCGGTAGTGCTAGTTTAAACGGAGGTTACCACTCCACTTAAATCTCGGTAAACGGCCTGATTCAACGGGGAAGGAGGCCGCGCGATGGTCGCTGTGGACTTCGGGGGTCCGGGCGCCGGGCTCGAGCTCGCGTCGGGCGGAGTCGTCGAACGGGTGCGCGCGGCCGTGCGCGGTCGCGGGGGCGATGCGGTCGGGCAGCTTCTTCTCATCACGGTGCTCTACCTCGGCTATCGCGCGGGTCGTCTGATCACCGCCGACGACACGGGGCGTGCCCTGGTCAACGCGCACCGCTTGCTCGGACTCGAAGACCGGCTCGGCCTGCTGGACGAGCAGACGGTGCAGTCGTTGTTCCTGAACCGCGAATTCCTCGCGGTTCCGGCCAACTTCTACTACGCCAGCGCGCATTTCACCGTGGCCGTCGGAGTCCTGCTGTGGCTCTGGATGTTCCGGCCGGAGCACTATCGCTGGACCAGGAACCTCATGGTGGCGCTGACGGGAGCCGCGCTCGCGGTGCACATCCTGGTCCCGCTCGCGCCGCCGCGCATGCTGCCCGATCGGGGGTTCGTCGATCTGGCCGTGCGATACGGCCAATCCGTCTACGGCGCGGCCGATTCCGGCGGTCTGTCCAATCAGTTCGCGGCCATGCCCTCGCTGCACGTCGGTTGGGCGTTGCTGCTCGGTGTTGCCGTCGTCGCCGCGACTCGCACACCGTGGCGCTGGCTCGCCTTGGCCCATCCGGCGTTGACCACGCTCGTGGTGGTGGGCACCGCCAATCACTACTGGCTGGACACCATTGTCGCTGTCATGTTGCTCGCGGTGGCCGCCGTACTGCATCCCTTCGTGGTGCCCGCGGCGGCCACGGCGTGGGGCGTGATGGGTCCCGTTCCGTCGAAACCCATGCTGACCAGCTCCTGACGGTCCATCACGCACCCGGCGGCGCTGACCGGAAAAGCGCTCCGGCGCGCGTACGATCGCAGAGCCGTCCTGTTCGCCCATCCGGACAAGGAGTTGCCATGGAACCGATGACCATCGCGGATCTGCTGTCTTCGCTTGCCATCCAGGTGTTCGCCCTGTTGGGAGGATTTCCCGGGGGTTACCCCGGCTGATCCGTTGCTGCGGCTTCCGCGCCGCTCTTCATCGGGGCGCGTGTCTCCCGCATGAGCGCGGGCATGGTCCGGCCGACGAAGGCCGATACCAGTGGTGGCAAGGTGGCCGCGGTGGGCTGGAACGAGTAGGTCCAGGTCACCGCGGCCCGGCCGTCTAGATCGCGGGACGTTCCACACCGAATCGTTCTCGCGGATACGTCCGCGGCCGGGAACGGGACGGTGTTGTCTATTTTTCGCCGGAACCGTGACACCGGGATTCCTACCGTGGATGCAATGGAGAGCGAACGGATCTCGGATGCCGGGAATGCCGAGTTGCGGACGCCCGTCGTGTGGTTCATGGCACTGGCGGCTGCGCTCGGGACGGCGAGTGTCTACCTACTGCAACCGGCCGTCGCGGAGGTTGCCGGTTCCCTGCACGCCGCTACGGCGGCGACCGGCACCGCTTTGGCGTGCGGTCCGGTCGGCTATCTGGTGGGGTTGGTTCTGCTGGTGCCGTTGGTCGACCGGTTCGCGCCACGGGCCGTGGTGGCGGCCCAGTTCTCGGCGCTGGCGGTTGCCTCCGCCGCTGGCGCGGTGGTGGGATCGCCTTGGACCCTTGGATTGGTCATGGGCGTGGTCGGGGCGGGGTCGGCGGTCGGGGCTCAGCTGAGTTCGGTGGCGGGGCGTTTCGCGCAGCGTCGTCGGCGGGCCACGGTCTTGGGTGTCGTGACCGCGGGCATATCTGCCGGAATCCTCGCCGGGCGCATCATCGGCGGCTGGCTCGCCGATGTGATCGGTTGGCGAGCAATGCTTGTCGTATTCGTTGTGCCGTGTGTCGTGGTCGCGGCGCTGTCCTTGTCCACCCTGCCGGCCGCGCGGGGTCGCACGTATGCCGGATATCTGGATACGGTGCGCGGAATTCCCGGGCTCTTCGCCCGCTTCGCCGCGCTGCGCCGGGCGGCGGCACGGGGAGCGCTGTGGTTCTGTGCGTTCTGTGCGTTCTGTGCGATCTGGGCAGGTCTCGCGGTGGCGTTGTCGCAGCCTCCGTACTCGTATTCACCCGAACGGATCGGCCTGTATGCCTGCGCCGGACTCGCCGGTGTCCTCGCGACCCGGATCGCCGGCGGATGGACCGACCGGGTCGGCCCGCGAAAGGTGATCCTGGTGGGGCTCGCGCTCGCGCTTGTCGCGACGGTCGTCCTGGGCGTTGCCCTCTCGAACACTGTGGTGACCCTGGCCTGCCTCGGGCTCTTCGATGCCGGACTGTTCGCGGCCCAAGTGGCCAACCAGAGCACGGTCCTGGCCATCGACCCGGCCGCGCCTGCCCGCTTCAACAGTGCCTATATGTCTGTGTACTTCGTCGGGGGCAGCCTGGGAACCGCATTCGGCGCCGCCGCCGTCGGCTGGTTCGGCTGGCCCGGTCTGGTCGCCTTCGCTACGGTCGCCACGGCCGCGGCGGGCGTGGTCACCCTGGCCGACCGGCCGCGGGCCGGCGCGGAGAGTCCGTACGACCGTCCGCGGCGGCACGCGGCCACGCAGCGTGCCCGATGAGCCCTTTACGGTGCGAGTTCGCTTGCGCGCGCGCTGCCACCCGGCTCCCGGGATCCCCCTGTCTCCAGAGTCCGGCGCATGACAGCCGACGCCCGCTCGACGAACTCGGCTATCGGCACAGCGAGAGCCTCGGGCAGGACATCGGTGTGCCATACGACCAGGGTCCCGCCGTCCTTGCCGGGCAGCGCCTGCATCGAGGCGTGGTGATGAGAGGAATGCAGACTGCCTCCGACGATGGAGTACGCGACACGCCGGCTCACCGGGTCGAGGTCGATGAGCCGTTCCACGACGACGGTGCCGTCGGCGAAGGTGACGGTACGGGTGTCCGCGTCGAGCCGTGCGTCGCTGGCGAGACCCGGGCCGAGGCGCTCGTGCACCGCGCCGAAATCGCTGAGAGCATCCCATACCTGCTCGGGCGTGGCGTCGATGTCGAATTCCTTGTGAACGGATGCCATGGGGTCCTCCTGGTCGGGCCGCGGTGGTTGCCGTCTCAGCATTCCCGCCGGCCCACCCGCGGGTCTTGAAGATCCTTGCGCGGCGTTTTTCGTCGTACCCTCGGCGTACGGTCCGCAGGTGCTGTCCACGACAACCGTTGCCGCCCGGCCCGAGTACACCGTGACCACGGTGACCTGCCGCTCCGACCACACCCACTTCTCGGCCCCGGAGGTCCGCGACGACCATCGCCTCGTGCTCGTGCGCCGTGGCCGGTTCCAGCGACAGTCCGACGGCGACCGGGCCGATCTGGACCCGACCGTCGGCTACCTGGGCGTACCGGGCGAAGAGGAACGGTTCGCCCATCCCGTCGGCGGCGACGTCTGCACCGTGGTGACCATCGCGCCCGGCCGCTGGGAAGGGGCCGTCGATCCGCGAGCGGTGTACCTCGATGCCCGTATCGATCTCGCGCACCACCGTGTTCTCGCTGCCGTCCGAGGTGGCGACATCGACTACGCGTTGACCGAGGAGCTCGTCCGGCTCGTCGCACTCGCCGCCGGATGGCCGATCCCTCGGTCGCGGCCCACCGACCGGGCGCTGGTTACAGCGGCCCGCGAGGCGATCATCAACGGCGCACCGGAATCGGTGGGCCTGCAATCTCTGGCCGCATTGCTGAAGGTCTCGCCGTACCGGTTGAGCCGGGTGTTCTCCCAGCACATGGGGCTGTCGCTGACCCGCTACCGCAACCGTGTACGGGTCGGCCGGACCATCGACCGGCTCACCGACGGGGAAACCGGCCTCGCCGACCTCGCCGCGCACCTCGGTTTCGCCGACCAGGCACACCTGACCCGCACCGTCCGCGAACACCTCGGCCACACCCCGACGGCGCTGCGCCGTCTACTCACCGAGACCAACTGACCGAGCCGCTGAAGGGGGCGCGACGCTGTACCTTCCCAGGCCTCGCGCTTCCCGGCCGGGCGACGTGGGTCGGAGACACAACGATCGGCTCGAGCTCTGGCGACGAACCGTCGACCCACGCGGTGGCATTTTGCTCAGGGGCGGAAACGGCACCCGCCAAGAGCCATCGCGCCTGGCCGTCCGCCACGGTCGGTGGTGTTCTCGGCACCGATTCGGGGCTACCGTGGCGGACTTGGTTCGGTCGCGCCGAATCGGGCCAGGTAGTGCCACACCTTCTCGAGGTCTTGTGGGTCGTAACGACAGCACCAAGTCGTCGCGCGTGGCAGACCCGGAGGGACTCGCGTCAGTGCTGGGCGGCGTTGGCGTGGGCCCAGGACTGGACGTCGCCGCGGTCGAGGGCCAGTGCCAAGAGTTCCGGGAACTTGTCGGGGGTGCAGGCGAAGGCCGGGATGCCCAATGCGGCGAGGGCTGCGGCGTTGTCGTGGTCGAAAGCGGGGGCGCCGTCGTCGGAGAGGGCGAGCAGCACGACGACCTGTACGCCGGAATCCTGTAGCGAGCGGACGCGGCGCAGCATCTCGTCGCGGATGCCGCCCTCGTAGAGGTCGGAGATCAGGACGAACAACGTGTCGGCCGGGCGGGTGACCAAGGACTGGCAGTAGGCGAGGGCCCGGTTGATGTCGGTGCCGCCGCCGAGTTGCGTGCCGAACAGCACCTCTACCGGGTCGTCGAGTTTGTCGGTGAGGTCGACGATCTCGGTGTCGAAGACCACCAGCGAGGTGCGCAGCGACCGCATCGAGGCGAGCACCGCGCCGAACACCGACGCGTACACGACGCTGGCGGCCATCGAACCGGACTGGTCGATGGCCAGCACCACGTCCCGCCGGACCGCCTGGGCCTTGCGGCCGTAGCCGACCAGGCGTTCGGGCACCACGGTGCGATGCTCGGGCAGGTAGGTGGCGAGGTTCTTGCGAATGGTGCGGTCCCAGTCGATATCCCGCAATTTCGGCCGGGTGACCCGAGCCGCGCGGTTCAGCGCACCGGAGACCGCGGCGACGGTCTGCGCCGCGATGCGCTGCTCGATCTCCCGCACCACCTTCTCCACCACCATGCGCGCGGTGGCCTTGGTGGTCTCTGGCATCACCCGGTTCAAGCTCAGCAGGGTGCCGACCAGGTGCACGTCCGGTTCCACCGCCTCGAGCAGTTCCGGCTCCAGCAGCAATTGGGTGAGATCGAGCCGCTCCACGGCGTCGCGTTGCATGACCTCGACGACGGAGGCGGGGAAGTAGCTGCGGATATCGCCGAGCCAGCGGGCCACGCGCGGCGCCGAGCCCTGCAAACCACCGGTGCGTTTGCCGGGCGAGGTCTCCTCATCGGTGTTGTACAGCGCCGACAGCGCCCGGTCCATCGCCGCGTCGTCGCCGGAGCCCAGCCCGCCCAGCCCTTCCTCGGCGGCCGCGCCGAGCACCAATCGCCAACGCCGAGACTGTGCTTCGTCGGTCACGGCGTGTCCTTCCGGGCGCGAGCGCTGGCGTCGGTGTGGCGTCGCCCCGCTGCCTGATCGATCATGCTGTGTCCCGTTCCGGCATCAGCAGGGCCCTGCGTGGTCATGGTGCGCTGCCGCTTTCGGGCCCGACCGCTTCCGCAGCGCCGCCTTTCGGCATGGGCGGGGCACTGTGCGGCTACGTTGCGCTTCCGCCTCAGCTCCTGGCGGCTCATGCCGTATCCGACTTCGGCATCAGCGCGGCCCTGCGCGGTTACGCCGCCCCGCGGCGTTTGCACCTGACCGCTCACGCAGCGTTCGATTCCGGCATCAGCGGGACCTCGTCTCGTCATGCACCGCTGCTCTTTCCGACCACTCATACTGTGATCCCCAGAATCTCGGCCGCCGTGCGCACCGCGGTGGTGGCTCGCTCCGAGTCGATGCCCGCGACGGCCGCCGCCGGTGATACCGCTCCGCCGTCGCGGACCGCCTGCCCGATCGCGCGGCGTTCACCCGATTCGAACGCGCCGAAGGTACGGCGCAGCAGTGGCAGCGTCTCGACGAACGTGTCGTCGCCGAGTCCGCGCAACCAGTCGTCGATGAGCCGCAACAACTCCCGATCGTGCACCAGCAGCAGGCCGCGACCGCCGAGGAATCCGTCTATCCACGCCGCCTTGGCCGCGGCGGTGGCGCCCACCGATAGGGCGGCGGACAATCGGCGCGCGGATTCGGCGTCATCGATGCGACCCGCGTCGGCGAGCAAACGGACCGCACGACCGACCAGCGCGCCGTGTACGTCGTCGCGGTCGGCGACCCGGCGCAATGCGGCGAGCCACTCACCGGTGGCCCAGCCGTCGTCCCTGGTGTGGATGGCGGTGTGCGCCGCGTCCAGCAGACCGCGCAGATCGGTGGCGGCGTCGGTGTCCAATCCGGTGACCGCCGCGGGCAGGCCCGCGCAGATACGCACCAGCAACCCGTCGGCCACGTGGGCCAGCGCTTTGGTGTCGGTGCCGCGCACGTCGCCGTAACGCAGTGTGCGGATCAGGCCGGGCAGGGCGGCCAGCAGGTGGGTGACGTCGTGGTCGAGCGCCGCGGTGGATTCCAGCCGGGCGATCAATCCGTCGGTGGCGCCGCCCAGGTCGGCCAGCAGCGCGACTTCCAGCGCGGCGGTCAATTCGCCGACCGAGCGGTCGGCGCGGCTCGCGGTGTCGAGAATCTTCGCCTCCGCCGCGGTGCGGATCGTGGTGCCCCAGCGGGAGGCCTCGATGATGGAGATCGCGTACTCGGGCTGCCATCGCAGCGTCCAGGTTTCCCGGAAGGTGCCCGTGCCGCGCACGTCGCTGGTGGTGAGCGTGCCCCACTCGATGTCGAGCACCCGCAGCCGGTGCAGCAGGCGCGATCGCCGCACCTCGCGATCCTTGCGCAGATCCAGATCGACGGTGCGGATCGATGGCTCCTGCTTCATCCGCAGCGACCGGATGGTGGCGCGCAGGTCCGCGTCCAGCGGCACGGTCGGCGTCTGCTCCGGAACGGCCCCGAGCGCCTCTCCGACGACGAGTTCGCCGATCACCAACCGCAGCATCGTCTCGTCGCCGCCGCACAGCACCGACCGGGTGGCCTCGGTCACCTCCGACAGACCGGGGAGCGGGCGACCGCGCAGCGCGGCGAGGGTGTCGGCGAGCCGGACGGCCTCGATGACGTGGGCGCTGGAGACGGGCAGATCGTGGGCGCGCAGCACACCGGCGACCTTGGTCAGCCAGCGGGCGATCGGCCGCTCGGTGGCGGTGAACAGGTGGTGGTACCAGCCCGGTGAGGTGACGCCCGCGCCGTAGCCGGAGGTCGTGGACAGCCGCGAATGCGTCCACGGCACCCAGGTGAGCCTGGTTTTGATCTTCGGAAGGCCCTTGAGCATCCGTGCGTCCCGCGCGGCGGGACCGAGTGCGCCGACGAGCGCGGGCGCGTGCCACGCCCCGCACACCACCGCCAGCCGCATCGCACCGTCTTTGAGGGCCTTGCGCATCGTCTGGCGCATATGAGCCTCGCGCCGGAGGGTGTGGGCGTCGATCACGAGTGGTTCGGGCGGTGGTTCCGGCACGAGGGCCGATTCGGCTACTGCCTCCGCGACCGAATCCAACTCCGACGTGGAGTCCATGGTGGATCGATCCTGGTCCTCGGTGGATCGCTCCTGCGCCGGTTGCACGGTCGAGAGTTGCCCGCCTTCAGGGCGATCGCGTCCCGATTCGGCGGTCGGTCGGTCATCAGCCGGTTCGGTGCCCGCATGCCCCTGGCGCGCCGGGCCGTCTTGCGCGGCCGACGTCGGGTCGCCATGCGTGGCATCGCGCTCGGCGCCTTCCCGCAGCGCGCCCATCGCCTCGGTGATCGCGTCGAACGCGTCGGCGTCCGGCACGGTTTCGACGACGGCGTCCCACCAGCGTTCGGCGTCGTCGTAGCCGCCCGCTTCGGCGAGCGCGGCGAGCGGATCGAACCGGTCGCCGGGCTCGTCCTCGGTCGCGAGCGTGACGCTCGCGGGCAGATCGCAGAACCGTACGGGCACCGCGTTGTCCGCGGCGTACCGCAGCGCCTGCCACTCGGGGGAGAACACCGCGTACGGCCAGAACGCGGCCGTGGCGGGGGCGTCGGGAACGTACGCCAGCAGCGCGACCGGAGGGGCCATCCCTTCGGCGGCGACGAAGCCCACCAGCGGATCGGCGTCCGCGGGCCCCTCGATGAGGATCATGTCGGGCCGAAAGTCCGCCAGGGCCGTCCGCAGCGAGCGCGCCGAGCCGGGACCATGGTGGCGGATGCCGAATACCCTGGTCACAGGGACGGTTTCGACACCGGAGGTCACCCGGTGACCTCGCGGCAGGCGCGGTAGAAATCCGCCCAATCCGGTCGCTCGCGGACCACGGCCTCCAGGTACTCCGTCCACACCACCGCGTCGGCCACCGGGTCCTTGATCACCGAGCCGAGCACCGCGCCCGCGATGTCGGAGGCGCGCAGCACGCCGTCGCCGAAGTGCGCCGAGAGCGCGATTCCGTTGGTGATCACCGAGATCGCCTCGGCCGTGGACAGTGTTCCGGACGGCGACTTGAGCTTGGTCCGGCCGTCGGCCGTACTGCCGGAGCGCAGCTCGCGGAAGACCCGCACCACCCGCCGCACCTCTTCGGCCGCCGCGGGCACGGTCGGCAGTTCCAGCGCGGAGCCGAGCTGCTCGACCCGCCTGCTGACGATGGCGACCTCCTCGTCCTCGCTCGCGGGCAGCGGCAGCACGACCGTGTTGAACCGGCGGCGCAACGCGGAGGACAACTCGTTCACCCCGCGATCGCGATCGTTGGCGGTGGCGATGACGTTGAAGCCCTTCGCGGCCTGCACCTCCGTGCGCAGTTCGGGCACCGGCAGCGTCTTCTCGGACAAGATGGTGATCAGCGCGTCCTGCACGTCCGACGGGATGCGGGTGAGCTCTTCTATGCGGGCGATGGAGCCCGTCCGCATGGCCGTGAGCACCGGCGACGGCACCAGCGCCGCATCGCTCGGTCCCTCGGCGAGCAACCGCGCGTAGTTCCAGCCGTAGCGGATCGCCTCCTCGGCGGTGCCCGAGGTGCCCTGCACCAACAGCGTCGACGCACCGCTGATGGCGGCGGAGAGATGCTCGGACACCCAGGTCTTGGCGGTGCCAGGCACCCCGAGCAGCAGCAGTGCGCGGTCGGTGGCCAGCGTCGCGACCGCGACCTCCATGAGCCTGCGCGGGCCGACGTACTTCGGGGTGACCACGGTGCCGTCGGGCAGGGTGCCGCCGAGCAGGTAGGTGACCACCGCCCAGGGCGACAGCCGCCACGACGGCGGGCGGGGCCGGTCGTCGGCGGCGGCGAGGGCGCGCAGCTCGTCGGCGTACGCCTGTTCCGCATGGGGGCGCAGCAGATCCGGCGTCGGGTCGGTGGTGGTCATCGCAACTCCTCGAGCATCATCGAGCGGTTGTTGAGGTCATGGGCGAGCTGGTCGAAGGCCCGCTGCCAGGCGGGATCGTCGCATTTGCGGGCCACCGCGGACAGCGTGCCCGCGGCGGCGACGGGGAGGTGGACCGAGGCCGCGGCGAGCAGCGAGCGGTGCGCGTTCGGTGACGCGCCGTGCGTCTCGGGGCGCCGCGCCGCCGCCCGCGCCCGCTCGAACAGCAGCAGCACCACATGCTGGGCCAGCGCTTCCGGCCACGGGTGGCCCATCGCGGGCAGCAGCGCCTCGATCTCCGACAGCCAGGAGCCGTCCAGCCGCACCAGGTGCGCGGTCCGATCCGGCAGCGGTAGCAGCGCGAACAGCTCCCGTCTGCGCAGCATCGCCAGATCGGTGGGCACGCCCGCTTCGAACAAGGCCCGCGCCCACGTCGAATCGTGTTGAGCCAGTGCGGCGTCCACCCAGCCGTCGAAGATGGGCTGCCGGAACCGGTCTTCGATCGTGGCGCGCACCGCCTGTTGCGGTGTGCCGAGCACACCGGTCCAGTGCACCAGCGGCGTCGCGGCGACCACCTGCCGCAGCCGCGCCGCGGACACGTCGGGCGCGCCGTTCCAGCGGTAGGCGAATTCGACGGTGCGATCGGTGATCCCGTCGCGCTGCGCGGCGGCGTCGGGCCGGTCGGGCAGCGTGAGAACCACGTTCGTGTGCAGCATTCGGTGCTCGGCGCGGATCCACGCGCTCGCTCGGGCGCGCATCCGCTGCGAGAACGCCGATTCCGGCAGTAGTGCGAGCAGTCCGGCGGCGGTGCGGCGCACGTCCGCGCGCCGGTCGTCCAGCGCCGTTTCCAGCAGGGGCTCGTCGTCCGGGCCGAGCCCGTCGGCGAGCACGGCCAGCAGTTCGGCCTTCAACGGCCCGGATTCCTTCGGCCACGCCGCGGTGAGCTCCGCCCTGGCCGCGCCCGCGTCGCCGCGCCGGAGGTCGGCGAGCCAGTCGCGCCGCTCGGGTGGCCGACCGAACAGCCAAGTATCCGTGGAGCGTTCGACGGGCAGCCGCACCAAGTCGCGCCGATCCGGATGCCGGGCCGCCAGCCAGCTGCCGCGAGTGCCCGCGAGGCGTAGCAGCGGCTCGCGCAGGCCGGCATTGATCTTCGCGTGCTCGAGCAGTTGCTCGCACAGCGCGCCCGGCGCCCGGTAATCGTGCGGCCGCGCCGCGTCGAACCATTCGGGCAGGAACGCCGAGCGTTCCCGCAGCATGCGTGCCAGGCGCACGGCAGCAGGGCGCGGCAGCGACGGACGGGGATCGTCCGCCGCGGGTTCCGGTGCCGCGGCGCTGGCGGGAGCGACCCCGCCCCGGATGAAAAGGTCTTGTAGCGCGGCTGTTTCGAGCAGGCGGAACGCGGGATCATGCGGTAACCGGTCGGCAGCGCGTGCGATCGCGGGCGCCAGTGCGGCGAGATCCGGGGCGCGGCGCGCGGTGCCGAGCAGCGCGACGGAGGTGAGGTCGGCACTCCCGGTCGGCCCCGCGGGCGGGGTCGCGTCGGGCACGAAGGTCTCCGTGTGCGCCAGATCGATCACCTCCCCCGCGGTGAACACCGAAATCGGCTCCCATCCGTCGGCGCTCCACTCGCCGACCACCGTCACCGGATGACCGCCCGAGACGGCCAGCAGCGTCCACGGTTGTTCGCCCGGCCGGATCGGCAGCGCGCTGCCGCCGGATTCGGTGAGGTACCAGCCCTCTTCGGTGCGGGTGGGTATCACATCGGCCAGCAGCATCGGCCACGAGCGCAGCCACGGATCGGCGCCGAGCGCGGACGCGTGCGCGGCGAGCGCGGCGGCGATGGTGGCGGGGTGGTTCGCGTCGGCGGGCAACGAAGTGAACGGTTCGACCGTGCTGTGCCGCTCGCCCCACAGCGCACGCAGCGGCGCGGCGCCCGGGTAGAAATGCAACTCCGCGTCGGCCAGTTGACCGAGCGCGGGAACGTCGGCGGGGAAGCCGGGGGAGCCGAAGGAATGGTCGACCACCAGCGCCCAGCGCCTGCTCTCCCGCCCGTACAGCCAGGTGCGCCGGGTGTAGAGGCGCTCGTCCTCGGTGATCCGCGAGCCGAACACCATCCACCGATCACGCACCTGAGCTTCGGCGCGCACCGCCTCGGCCGGATTGGGATAGCCGATGTGGGTGCGGATGCTGGCGCGCAGCGCGGGCGACACCGCGTCGAGCTGCCGGTGCGCGGCGATCAACAGGTGCATGCGCGCGTACTCGCGCAGCACCATGTCGGGCCAGTCGGTTCTGGTGGCCACGACGGCCGGGAGCCTGCGCAGAGCGGAGGCGAGGCCGGGGGCCTGCGCGTCGACCATCCTGGCGGCCACGGCCTCGAAGGCCCGATACGAGCGATCGGCCTGCGCGAGCCCGGTGCGTACCTGATCACCGAGCCAGACGTCGAGTTCCTCCAGCCCCGCCGTGACCCGCACCCGGCGCTGTTCGGCGGTGGCCGGATTCGGGGTGCGGGGCCGCTCGGCGGTCGCGGCGGCCCGCGCCGTACGGCCGCCGATCCACGCCGCCGCGTAGTCCGCGGTCTCCGGCGCGACGGCGACATCGCCCGCGGACCAGCGCAGCAACAGCGACAGCGCGTGTTTACACGGGAACTTGCGGCTCGGGCAGGAGCACCGGTACGCCGGACCGGACAGGTCGACGATCGTCTGATAGGGCGTGGCGCCGCTGCCCTGGCACCGGCCCCACAGCGCCGTGCCGTGCTGCCCGCACTCGCGCCAGCGACCCACCAGCTTGCGAGCCGCCGAGAGCGAATTCGCATCCGGCGCCAACGCCGTGACCTGGGCTTCGGTCCACGGCGTCGTCATCGGCTCGCTCCGGCTCGCTGCTGCCTCATCGCCTTCCTTCATTGCTCGGTTGACCGGATTTCTACCCCAGCGCACCGACAAGTACCGCCGCCGGCGCCGCGCCGCCCTCGGAACCGCTTGTCCCGGTGCCGCATTCGTCTTTCGAACGAATCTTGCGCCGATCGGTGCGCTCTGGCATTCTGTCCTGTTCGGCTCGACCGAGCCACCCGGACCGGGTGTAGACACCATCGAGGCTGCCCGCCGGGGTTGGCGCGAGGGGTGGACATCGAGACATGGCGCAGGCGTCTCGATGACCATATATCCATCCCCGCGGGCAGATTCGCTTGGGCGCGGTGGGCGATTCCGGCGCGATCGGGTAGCGTTCCGCACAGCTTCGACAAGGCGCCGTGCACGGGGTCGGAGGACGTGTTGCGGCTCGATGGTGGAGGGGTTTTTCGCATGCGCCTGGATCCCGACGCTGTCGAGGCCGCCGGTTCCACGGACGCGCCGCCCCGGCTCTCGGAGGTGGTGACCAGGCGCCTGGCCGAGGATCCCGCGGTCACGCCGTCGGTGACGCGGACCGTCTTGCGCGCCATCGGCGCCGCCGAAACAGGGGACGCGTCAACGGCATTCGATCACTCCGGGATTTTCCTCAGCGCCATCCGGGTGTGCGGTTTCCGGGGTATCGGCCCTGAGACGACGCTGCAACTGCCGCCCGGCCCCGGCCTCACGCTCGTGGTCGGCCGCAACGGCAGCGGCAAATCCAGTTTCGCCGAGGCCGCGGAGTTGGCGATGACCGGAGGGAACCGCCGGTGGGACGGCCGTTCGGCGGCGTGGCGGGAGGGCTGGCGCAACCTGCACGACGGCACGGCCGCCCGCATCGAGCTCGAGTTGCTCACCGCCGGCGCCGCGCCGCGCCTCACCATCGCCAAGGAATGGGCGGCCGGCGCGGACCTGCCGGACGCGCACTGGACCCAGCGGTATCCGCCCGCGCCGCCGACGGGATTCGACACCGATCGGTGGGCGGCCCAACTCGAGCTCTACCGCCCCTTCCTGTCCTACAGCGAACTCGGCGCGCTGGTGGACGGGAAACCGAGCGACCTGTTCGACGCGCTGCACCAGCTGCTCGGTCTCGACGAACTCACCCTGGCGCAGGAACGGATTCGGATGCGCCGCCTGGAGCTGGAACGCGCCGTGCGGGATTCGCGTCAGGAACGCCTGGAACTGCTGGAGCTGCTCGCGTCGGTGGCCGACGACCGCGCGGTCCGGGTCGCCGGGCTGCTGCGGCCCGCCCAACCGGATCTCGCCGCGGTGGGACGGGAAGTGCTCGGCGCGGTGGACGACCCGACCGGACCGGACGGCCTGCGCGCCATCGTGCGGCTGGCACTGCCCGAGGACGCCGAAGTGGAGGCGGTGGCCACCCGGCTCGAGGAATGGGGCGCGGCGCTGGCCGCGGGAGCCACCGCCGACGCCGAAGCCGATCTGCGCCTGCTGGAACTGCTGCGCAAGGCGCGGGAACACCATGCCGCGAGCGGGCCGTGTCCGTGCCCTGTGTGCGGCCGCGGCGCACTCGACGACGCGTGGGCGCGCGAGACCGATGCGGCCATCGAGCGGCTCACCGCCCGAGTCGACGCGCTCACCACCGCCCGGATCGAGCTCGGCAACGCGGTGCGGGCCGCGCGGGCGCTTCCCGACCTCGTTCCCGCCGAATTGGATTTCGATCCGCGCAACCCGCCGTCTGTCGACACCACGGCGGTGCGCGAGGCCTGGGCCGAATGGGCCGCGCTGACCACCACCGAATACGCCCCGGACCTGCCCGCCCGGCTGCGCGCCGCCCACGCGCGATTGGTCGACGAGCTCGACCTGTTGCAGAAGGGCACCCGCAAGGAACTCGACCGCTTGGACGAGGTGTGGACGCCGCTGGTGCCACGGATCGTGGCCTGGCTGGAGGGCGCGCGCGAGGTGGGCGCGCACGCCGCGGAGCTGCGCACCGTGAAGAAGGCCGAGGACTGGCTGAAGTCGGCCACCGCGGGTCTGCGCGGCGAGCGCATGACGCCGCTGGAGACGACGGCCCGGTGGGTGTGGCGCACGCTGCGGCAGCAGAGCAACGTCGAGCTGGGCGCGATCCGTTTGCAGGGCAACGCGGGCACCGCGCGCCGCGTGCTGCTCGACGTGACCGTCGACGAGGTGGATGGCGCCGCGCTGGGCGTGATGAGCCAGGGTGAGCTGCACGCTCTCGGTCTCTCGCTGTTCCTGCCGCGCGCCACGGTGGAGCAGAGCCCGTTCCGTTTCGTCATGATCGACGACCCGGTGCAGGCGATGGACCCGGCCAAGGTGGACGGCCTGGCGCAAGTGCTGGCCACGGTCGCCTGGACCAGGCAGGTGGTGGTCTTCACCCATGACGAGCGCCTCGCCGAGGCGGTGCGGCGGATGCAGCTCGACGCGACCGTGCTGGAAGTGCAGCGCCGCGACCGCTCGGTGGTCGAGGTGCGGGTGTCCAGCGACCCGATCCGCCGCTATCTCGACGATGCCCGCGCATTGGTGCGCACCCCGCAGTTGCCCGCGGCGATCGCCGACGAACTGGTGGCCACGTGCTGCCGTTCCGCGGTGGAGGCGGCCAGTCTGGCCAGGGCGCGGCGCACCCTGCTCGCCGCGGGCATGGATCACGCGGAAGTGGAACGCCACATCGATGCCGCGCATTCGACCCGGGCGAAGGTGGCGCTCGCGGTCTTCGGGGTCGGCAGCAAGGTCGACGACTTGAACAAGAACCTCATCGCGCGCGAAGGACGGTGGGTGGTGGACGCATTGCGCGACGCCACGGCGGGCGCGCACGTGCCGATCGGGCGCGATATGCGCGAGCTGATCGGTGAGACCGAGAAGTTCGTCGCGTGGCTGGCCCGGTGAGGCGCCGATGAGCGGGCGGCGTCGGCCGGTCGGCGCACGTCGTGGACCCGCGGGCGGCGGGCGCGCGGCCCGGCACGGGCAGCGTGGGCCGAACAACGGCGCGCACCGCTCGCGCGCGAATCGGCCGTCGGTCGCCGAGCGGCTGGAAACCGTGGATCTGTTGCTCGCCGGATCGGTGACCGCCGCGGGCGGGCTGTGGTCCCGGGCGACGGCCTGGATTCTGCGGATCGCTCTGGAGCAGGCCGTCGACGAACTGTGGCTGCGGCTGGCGCCCCCGCTGGTCCGCTGTCCGATGCGGGCACAGCTCATCGCGCTGCGCGCCTTCGCGGGACCGGACGTGGCGGCGCGCGTGGCCGTGCTCTGGGCGGCGCTGTCGCGCGCCGCGCACCATCACGACTACGAACTCGCGCCGAGCGTCACCGATCTGCGGCGCTGGCGGGAGCAGACCGTAGCCTTGGCCGAGGACCTGGCGGCGGTGCGGGCGCGCCGGGATTCCTGACACAGGTCGGAAGGGCGCGGAATGAACAAGGCACGGCGCTGCCCGTGTGGGCGTGGCGAGGCATTCGAGGACTGCTGCGGTCCGGTGTTGAGCGGCGAGCGTCCCGCTCCCACCGCCGAAGCCCTGATGCGCTCGCGCTACACCGCGTTCGCGGTGGGCGATGTCGACTATCTGCTGCGTTCGTGGCATCCGCGCACTCGCCCGGCCGCCGTGACCCTCGATCCCGCCCAGCGCTGGTTGTTTTTGGAAATCACCCGAACCGACCGCGGTGGACTGTTCGACGACACCGGCACGGTGGAGTTCGTCGCGCACTACCGCGACGCGGGCGGTCGCGGCGCACTGCACGAGACCAGCCGGTTCGCCCGATCCGACGGCGCCTGGGTCTACCTGGACGGCACGCACGACGACTGAGCGGTAGCGTCAGCGGGCATGGCACGCGTCGCGATCGAGTACTGCACCCAATGCCGCTGGCTGCTGCGGGCGAGCTGGATGGCGCAGGAATTGCTCAGCACCTTCGCCACCGACTTGGACGAAGTCGCGCTGCTGCCGGGTTCGGGCGGGGTCTTCCGGATCACCGTGGACGGCGAACAGATCTGGGAGCGCAAGGCCGACGGCGGATTTCCCGACATCACGGTGCTGAAGCAGCGGGTGCGCGACCGGGTCGCACCCGAACGCGACCTCGGTCATGCCGACCGGCGCGAGTGAACGCGCCGGGAACTCAGCCGCAGCAGCCGCCACCGCAGCAGCCGCCGCCCGCCGGGGGCGCCGCCGGGGTGGGCGCGGGCGCGTTCGCGCCGCCACGGGAGACGGTGGCGAAGGTGGTCAGCAACTTGACCGTGTCGTCGTGGCCGATCGGGCAGGTCGCCGGCGCGGCCGACTCCGCCATCGGACGGGTCACCTCGAACGTGTCACCGCAGCTGCGGCACCGATAGCTGTAACTCGGCATCCGCTCAGTTTAGGGCCTGTGCCGCCGCTGTGTTCGGATCGGCCTGCGCCAAATGCTTCGCAGCCGCGGACCGCGTCCGTAGCGTGGCTGGGCAGCGCGGCGATGAAGAGGTGACGGCAATGGCGGACGGCAGCGCGGGAGCGGTACTTCGAGCGTTGCTCGAGCTGGGTCCGGCTCCGCGCAGTTCCATCGCCAGACACGCGGGAATCTCACCCGCCACGGTGACCTGGCAGACTCGCGCGCTGCTGGAGGCGGGGTTGATCGTCGAGCTGCCCGAGACCGCGGGCGCGTCCGGGATCGGCCGACCGCATAGCCCGCTGGCGCTCGACACCGCCGACAACGTGGCCATAGCGGTGCACATCGCGGCCACCCACACCACCGTCGCGGTGGTGGACATCGGCGGCACGCTGCGGCGCACCACGAAGGTGCCGCACCGCACGCACGCCCCGTACGACATCCTGGCCACCGCCGCCGCCGAGGTGTGCCGGGTCCGCGACGAGTCCGACGGCCTGCGGATCGTGGGTCTGGGCGTCGCTACCGGCGGCCGGGTCGACCGAACGGCGGGGTCGGTGGTGGACCATTCCTTCCTACGCTGGCGTGACGTCCCGGTGCGGGAGTATCTCGCCGCGCGCACCGGATTGCCGACCCAGCTCGACAGTCACACCAGAGCGCTGATGCACGCCGAGCAGCTGTTCGGCCGCATGGGCGCGACGGCGAGCTCGGTGGTGCTGTTCGTCGGCAACGTGATCGATGTGGCCATCGCGGTGCACGGGCAGGTGCACTATGGGCCGAGGTCTGGAGCCGGATCGATCGAGTCGCTGCTCGGCCTGGGCGCGGGAAAGAGCGCGGGCCCGCAGGGGGGATCCTCGCTCGACGACTACTACTCCGATCATGCGCTGCTCGAGCGCTGCGGCGTGGCTTCGACCATACCCGAGTTGGTGGCGGCGGCGGCCGAAGGCGCGCCCGTGCGCGGGCTGTTCCTGGAGCGCGCCCGCGTACTCGGCCGGGTCGTCGCGGCGCTGATCGATCTGCTCGATCCCGAATCGGTGGTGGTGGTCGACCGCGGCCGCCGCGTCGGCGGCGTGTGGGAGGCGTATCTCGCGGCCGTACGCGAACATTCGCTGTTGTGTACCGACCCGGCCGAACTGGTGGTCGGTTCGTCGTTCGAGGGACGAGTCCTGGAGATGTCCGCGGGCGCGGTGGTGCTGCACAGCCTGTTCCACACTCCGCTGCGCGCGCTGGAGGCTGCCGTTTGACTCCGACTTATTTTAAGTAGAACGAATATTGACGTGCGGCACGGGTATTCGGGAGAGTTCTTTCATGAAAGAAATGCACCGAGCCATTGCCGGGACCGGATCGCAACTGCGGTGTTGTCCGGGAGCGAAATATTCCCGAGAACACCGGATTCGACCCAGGAAATCACCGTGCGCAATTCTCTCCGGCGATTAGCACTCGTCACCTCCGCCACCGCTCTGCTCGCCGTCTCGTGCGCCACCGATGAGGGCGGCGACACCGATCTGAAATCCGCTCTGCCGACCACCGTTCCGGCCGGCACCTCGTTGTCGGTGGCGGTCAACACCACCGCGTCGCGCTGCAAACCTCCGGTGAGATCGGCAAGCTGCCGTTCACCGTGTCGGCCTGGCCCGCCGTCTCAGCGGGCCCCGACGTCATCCAAGCCTTCCGTGGCGGTTCGGTGGATATCGCGACGAACGCGGGAATCCCGCCCATCCACGCCCACGCGACCGGTCTCGACGCCAAGATCGTCGGCGTCAAAGTTCGTGACATCCCGAACTATCAGCTGGCCACCGCACCCGGCGTGACCGTCAACTCGATCCAGGAATTGCGCGGCAAGAAGATCGGCTTCTCGCCTGGTCAGGCCCAGGGCGTGGTGGTGCTGCGCACCCTGCGCGCCGCGGGCATCGGCCTGAACGAAGTGCAGCTGGTGGAACTCAACAGCCCGCAGTTTCTTACCGCGTTGCAGGGCAAGCAGATCGACGTCGCCCCGCTGGGGGAGCCGACGCTGACCAAATACCTGGACAAGTACCGCGGGCAAGGCGCCACGGCGGTGGCCACGCCCGCGGTGGACGCGCTGACCGTGCTGTGGGCGCCGACCGCGGTCCTGCGCGACTCGGCCAAACTCGCGGCCGTCCGGCAATTCGTCGAGTTCTGGGCGCGCGGCGATGTCTGGGCCTGGGAGCACCAGGAACAATGGATCTCCTCCTACTACGTGAAAGACCAGGAAGTCTCCGCGGCGGACGGCCGGCGAATTCTGGATACGACACCGCGCCCCTATTTCCCGGACAATTGGGACAAAGCGATCGCATGGGAGCAGGACACCGTCGACTTGCTCACCGGCTCGGGCTATTTCGGCAAGCGATTCGACGCGAACGAACTTTTCGACCGCCGCTTCGAACGAGTCGCCGCGGAGGCGGTGACCGCGAACTACCGCACCCAGGACACCCGGTGAACCGCTCGAGCGCCCGCACAACACAGGAGTCGCCATGACCATCGCACTGACTCGCACCGTAGCGGCGCCGCCGTCGCGGACCGACGGATTCGTCGAACGCAGGCAATTGCGCAGGCTCGGGCTACGCAAGTCCGTTCCGTTCGCCCGGATGCTCGGCGTGGTGGTCGTTCTCGGCCTCTGGGCGGCAGGCGCGCACTTCGGCTGGCTCGACGAACGCAAGTTGTCGGCGCCGTGGACCGTGCTGGAAACGGGCTGGGACCTGCTCGTCAACGGTTCGCTGGCGGCGAACGTGTCCGCCTCGCTGCAGCGCGCGGGCATCGGCCTCGGCAGCGGCGTGCTGGTCGGCACGACGCTCGCCCTGATCTCGGGCCTGTCCCGATTCGGCGAGTCGCTGGTGGACGGCCCGATCCAAGTGAAGCGGGCGATCCCCAGCCTCGGTTTGATTCCGCTGATGATTCTCTGGCTCGGCATCGGCGAATCGTTCAAGATCGTGCTGATCACCCTCGGCGTGGTGATCACGATGTATATCCAGACGCACGCCTCGCTCACCACCATCGATCAGCGGTTGGTGGAACTGTCGGAGGTGCAGCGAGTTTCGCGGGCCACTTTCATCAGGAAGGTCGTGGTACCCGGTTCGCTGCCCGGTTTCTTCCTCGGCCTGCGGCTCTCGGTGACCGGCGCGTGGCTGGCGCTGATCGTGGTCGAATCCGTCAACGCCATCGACGGGTTGGGCAAGATGATGCAGAACGCCCAGAACTACGGCCAGGCCGATGTGATCCTGGTGGGCCTCGCGGTCTACGGCACGTTCGGACTGTTGTCCGACGGCGTTATCCGGCTGGTCGAGCGGAAGGTGCTGTCGTGGCGACGGACGATCGCGGGGTAGGCGTACAGGTCCGCGGCCTGACCCGCGGTTTCGGTGAACGCACGGTGCTGGACGGCATCACGCTGACGATCCCGGCCGGGCAGTTCGTCGCCCTGCTCGGCCGCAGCGGGTCGGGCAAGAGCACGCTGCTGCGCGCGCTGGCCGGACTCGACTACGACGTGGCCGGTTCGGGCACGCTGCGGGTGCCCGCCAAGACGTCGGTGGTGTTCCAGGACTCCCGCCTGCTGCCCTGGCAACGGGTGCTGGCCAACGTGCTCTACGGCCAGCCGCGCTCGCGCAAGGCCGCGGCGGTGCGGGTACTCACCGAGGTCGGTCTCGCCGGACGCGAACGGGCGTGGCCCAACCAGCTCTCCGGCGGTGAGCAGCAACGGGTTTCGCTGGCCCGCTCCCTGGTTGGCGAGCCGGACCTGCTGCTGGCCGACGAACCCTTCGGCGCGCTGGACGCGCTGACCAGGATCAAGATGCACGAGCTGCTGCGGCAACTGATCCGGCGCCGCCGCCCGACCGTGCTGCTGGTCACCCACGACGTGGACGAGGCCATCGCGCTCGCCGACCGGGTGCTCGTGCTCGACGAGGGGCGCATCACGGTCGACGTGCCGGTGGACCTGCCCGCCGAGCGCGACCCGAGTCTGCCCGAATTCCAGCGCGTCCGTCGCGCATTGCTCTCTTCGCTGGGCGTCGCCCCGGCCGCTGTCTGAAAGGACCCGACCATGTCCGGTAAACAACTGCACCTCAACGCCTTCCTGATGTCGGTGGGACACCACGAGGCGGCCTGGCGGCTGCCGGAAAGCGATCCGTACGCGCACACCGACATCAACTACTACGTCGAGCTGGCCCGCACCGCCGAGCGCGGCAAGCTGGACTCGATCTTCTTCGCCGACAGCCCGGTGCTGATGGGCGATCCCGGCCGCAGGCCGAGCGGCAAGCTGGAGCCGACCGTGATCCTCACCGCGGTGGCCGTGCAGACCAGCCGGATCGGCCTGATCGCCACCGCGTCCACCAGCTACAACGACCCCTACAACCTGGCGCGCCGGTTCTCCTCGGTGGACTGGGTGAGCAACGGCCGGGTCGGCTGGAACATCGTCACCACCGCGGGCGCCGACGCCGCGCGCAACTTCGGCCTTGACGACACCCCGGACCACCAGCTGCGTTACGAGAAGGCCGCCGAGTTCGTCGACGTGGCCACCAAGCTGTGGGACAGCTGGGACGACGACGCGATCGTCGCGGACAAGAGCCTCGGCATCCACGCCGACGCGAGCAAGGTTCGCAAGATCGGCCACCACGGCGAGTTCTTCAAGGTCGACGGTCCGTTGAACGTGCCGCGCTCGCCGCAGGGCTACCCGGTGCTGGTGCAGGCGGGTTCCTCGGAGGACGGCAAGAACTTCGCCGCCCGCTACGCGGAAGCGGTGTTCACCGCGCAGCAGACGCTCGAGGACGGCAAGGCGTTCTACACCGATCTCAAGCAGCGCGCGGTCGCGCTGGGCCGTGACCCGGAGACGATCAAGATCCTGCCCGGCATCGTCCCCGTCATCGGCGACACCGAGGAACAGGCCCGCGAACTCGACGCCGAACTCGAGCGCCTGATCTCGCCGGAGTACGCGCGCCGCCAGCTGGCCGCGCACTTCAAACTGCCCATCGAACAACTCGACCTGGACAGCGAACTGCCCGAGGATCTGCCAACCGAGGACGAGATCCAGGGCGCCAAGAGCCGGTTCACGCTCATCGTGAATCTCGCCCGGCGCGAACGCCTCACCCTGCGCCAGCTGATCGGGCGGCTCGGCGGCGGGCGCGGGCACCGCACCTTCGCGGGCACACCCGAGCAGGTGGCCGACACCATCGAGCACTGGTTCCGGGAGGGCGCCGCGGACGGGTTCAACATCATGCCCGCCGTGCTGCCCTCGGGCTTGGAGCGCTTCGTCGACCAAGTGGTGCCGATCCTGCAGCAGCGCGGGCTGTTCCGCACCGAGTACACCGAGACCACCCTGCGTGGGCACTACGGACTCGCCCGGCCGGCCAACCAGTACGACACCGCGGACGCGCTCGTGGTCGCCCGATGAGCTCGGTGCCACCGGATCCGTCCCAGCCGGGATGGATCCGGTACCTGACGCGCCGCTGTCTCGAGCACCGCCGCCTGGTCGTGGCCGCGGGCGCAGGTGCGCTCGCGGCGGCGCTGCTGACGGCGGTGCTGCCCCTCATCGTGCGGCACGTGGTGGACACGCTCACCGCCACCGCGGCGTCGGTGGCGCCGTGGGCGGCGCTGCTGCTGGTCGTCGGCGCGGCGCGGTTCGGGTCGTCGTTCACGCGCCGGGTGGCGTCGTCCCAGCTGTCGCTGGGCGTGCAGCACGATCTGCGCCGGGACCTGTTCGCCGCGCTGCTGCGGCTGGACGGCCGCGAGCAGGCGGACCTGCGGACCGGTCAGGTGGTCAGCCGGGCGATCACCGACGTCACGCTGATCCAGATGTTCCTGCAGCTCATTCCCATGGTCGTGGGCAATGTGGTGCTGCTGGCCGGTGCGCTGACCCTGATGACCCTGATGTCGCCCGCCCTGACCGTGATCGCGCTGCTGGTGGTTCCCGCCCTGTGGATCATCACCCGGCGCAGCCAGCGCAAACTCTTCCCGGCCAACTGGGACGCGCAGGCCCGCGCCGCCGAGGTGGCGATGCAGGTGGAGGCCGCGGTCGCCGGGGTGCGAGTGGTGAAGGGGTTCGGCCAGGAACGGCACGAACTCGACGGATTGGCCGCGAAGGCGCGGGAGCTGTACCGCTCCCGGCTGCGCGTCGCGCGCATCACCAGCCGTTTCACCCCGGCGATGCAGGCCGTGCCCGCGGCGGGACAGGCGCTGATCCTGATCGCGGGCGGGCTGCTGGCGTTGTCGCAGTCCATCACGCTGGGCACCTTCTTGGCGTTCATGACCTATCTCGGCTCGTTCGTCAGCCCGATCCGGCAGTTCGCCATGCTGCTGACGGTCAGCCAGCAGGGCAAGGCGTCGCTGGACCGGGTGCGCGAAGTGATCGAGGCGCCGGCGCCGGTGGAACGTCCCCGAGTCGAGACGGTACGCGGCAGTGCGCCGCCGCGCGTCGAGTTCCGTGGCGTCGGTTTCGGTTTCGACCGCACACGCGTGCTCGACGGGCTGGAACTGACCGTCGAGCCGGGCGAGACCATGGCGATCGCGGGCGGTGCGGGCAGCGGCAAATCGACACTGGTGCAATTGCTTCCGCGGCTGGTCGACCCGGACGCCGGGGCCGTCCTGTTCGACGGCGTCGACATCCGCTACCTGTCCGACGCCCGCGACCAGGTGGCGATGGTGTTCGAGGACACCCACCTGATGGCGGACAGCATCCGGGCCAACGTGGCCTATGGACGCCCGGCGGCCACGGACGAAGAAGTCTGGCACGCCTTGTATCTCGCCGCGGCCGACGGGTTCGTGCAGACGCTGCCCGAGGGACTGGATACCAGGATCGGCGAGCGCGGGCAGCGGCTGTCCGGCGGGCAGCGGCAGCGCATCGCGCTGGCCCGCGCGCTGCTCACCGACGCGCCCATCCTGGTTCTCGACGACGCCACCTCGGCCATCGACGCGCAGGTCGAGGAACAGATCTACGCCAGGATCGCGGCCGAGGTGCGCGGGCGTACCACCATCGTCGTCGCGCATCGCCTGTCCACCCTGGCGCTCGCCGACCGGGTGGCCGTGCTCGACGACGGACGGGTGGCGGAACTGGGCACGCTGCGCGATCTGCAACACTCCGGCGAGTTGTTCCGCGCGCTGTTCACCCCGCCGGAGGTGACGGGAATCGGCGTGGACGCCGGGCTCGCTCGGCCCGAGGCGCCGACCTCCCCGCTGTGGTTCGAGCCCGCCGAGGACGATGATGACGGCGCACGCACCCTGGAGCAGGTGGCGAAGGCATTCTCCCAGCGTGCCGCCGGTGCTCCGACCGGAGCGGGCCGGGCGGCGGGGCCGGGGATGCTCGCCGCCGCGCCGCCCAGCGGTGACGTGCAGGAGCTGATCGACCGCCTGCCCGCGCTGACCGGCGAACCGGAGGTCTCCGAATCCTTCTCGCACACACCGGATCCGGAGTTCTCGCTGCCGCGGCTGCTGCGGCCATTCGCGGCGCCGTTGCTGGCCGGGCTCGGTCTGGTGGGGCTCGACGCACTGGCGCAGGTGCTGATTCCCTTCCTGGTGCGCTACGGCATCGACCACGGCGTCCTGGCCGGCGCGCGCGACGTGCTGCTGGTCGCGGCGGCGCTCGCGCTGCTCGTGGTCGCGGTGGACTGGGCGATCAGCGTCGCGCAGGTGCGGGTCACCGGTCGCGCGGGCGAACGGCTGCTGTACGGCCTGCGAGTGAAGACCTTCGCGCAGTTGCAACGGCTCGGCTTGCAGTACTACGAGCGCGAACTCGGCGGCCGGATCATGACCAGGATGACCACCGACGTCGACGGGCTCTCGGCGTTCCTGCAAACCGGCCTGGCCACCGCGCTCACCAGCACGGTGACCATCGCGGGCGTGGTGATCGCACTGCTGGTCATCGACGCGCGGCTGGCGCTGGTGGTACTCGCGCTGCTCCCGCTGCTGGTGATCTCGACGGCGGCGTTCCGGCGCGCGTCGGTGCCCGCCTACAACCTCGCACGCGAGCGGGTCAGCATCGTCAACGCCTACCTGCAGGAGAACGTCGACAACATCAAGGTCACCCAGGCCTACCGGCGGGAGGAGCGCAACCGCGCCGAGTTCGAGCGGCGGTCCTGGGACTATCGCGACGCGCGCCTGCGCAGCCAGATCCTCATGGCCGTGTTCTTCCCGTTCATCGAGTTCATGTCCGTGGTGGCCACGGCGGCGGTGCTCGCGGTGGGCGTGCACCAGGTGCGCGAGGCCGTGCTCACCGCGGGCACGCTCATCGCCTTCCTGCTCTACGTGGATCTGCTGTTCGCGCCGATCCAGCAGCTGTCCCAGGTCTTCGACAGCTACCAGCAGGCCGTGGTCGGCGTCGATCGGCTCAGCGAACTGCTGCGTACGCCGGTCGCCACCCCGGACGCCGCCGACGCGCGTCCGGTGACCCGCCTGAACGGTGCGATCGAGTTGCGCGGAGTCGGATTCACCTACGAGACCCGCGCCGAGCCCGTGCTCTCCGGCATCGATCTGCGCATCGAGCCGGGGCAGAAGGTGGCGCTGGTCGGCGAGACGGGCGCGGGCAAGTCGACGCTGGTGAAGCTGCTGGCCAGGTTTTACGACCCGACCGAGGGCGCGGTGCTGGTCGACGGCGTCGATGTGCGCGACTATCGCTTGCGCGAATATCGCAAGCGGCTCGGCGTGGTCCCGCAGGAACCGTTTCTGTTCGGCGACACCGTGCGCGCGGCGATCGCCTACGGCAAGCCGGAGGCCACGCCCGCCGACATCGAGTGGGCGGCGCGTGCGGTCGGCGCGCACGAGATGATCGCCGCGCTGGAACACGGGTACTACCAGCCGACCGGCGACCACGGACGCAGCATGTCGGCGGGCCAGCGCCAGCTGCTCGCGCTCGCGCGAGCCCAGCTCGTCGAGCCGGACATCCTGATCCTGGACGAGGCCACCGCCTCGCTGGATCTGGCGACCGAGGCCAGGGTGCGGGCCGCGGTGGACGTGCTCACCGCCGGGCGCACGACCATCGTGGTCGCGCACCGGCTCGCCACCGCCGCGGACGCGGATCTCATCGCGGTGGTGGGCGAGGGACGGCTGTTACAGACCGGCACGCACGCGCAACTGCTCGGCGAGGACGGGCCGTATAGCCGCTTGTGGGCCGCGTATGTCGGCGACGACACGGCGTCGGTCGGTGACCGGGAATCGGAGGCCGCGACCTGATCCCGCGCCACCGTGACAGCAGGAGCATTCTCCTGGCTATCCCAGGTGGCGGGGGGTGCCGGCGCTCGCCGTGACCGATTCGACACCGCCGCCTCGGTCAGGGGCCTGAACAGCGGATGAATGAGAGTCGACGCGGCAATGTCACGGCATCGCGACGCTCTCGTACCGATCTTCGACGTACTCTCGAAAAAGAAGTATGAGGAGGTCTGCGATGCGCGCTCAGTTCTCCGAGGCGGTGCCCGGTCCCGACGGTTCGGCCGAGCCCATTGCGCGAACGGCCTACGGCGACGTGCGTGGTGTGCGCGAAGGGCCGGTTTCGGTCTGGCGCAGCATCCCCTACGCGGCGGCTCCCACCGGTCCGGCCAGATTCGCTCCGCCACGGCCCCCGCAGCCTTGGGAGGGGGTGCGCGACTGCACCGCTTTCGGGCAGATCGCGCCGCAGACGATGGGCACCATGGTCCCCGTCGACTCGGGCCTGACCATGGGCGAGGACTGTCTCTGGCTCAACGTCTGGTCACCGCGGCCGGAGACGGGCGATCCCACCCGTGGCCCCGACGCCGAACTGCGGCCGGTGCTGGTCTGGCTGCACGGTGGCGCGTACTGCCTTGGCACCGCCGCGCAGCAGATCTACGACGGGCGCAAGCTGGCCGCGGCCGGTGACGTCGTGGTCGTCGGGGTCAACTATCGGCTCGGTGCGCTCGGCTTCCTCGACCTGTCCTCGCTCGGCGGCGACTTCGCGCCGAACCTCGGCCTGCACGACCAGATCGCCGCACTGGAGTGGGTGCGCGACAACATCGCCGCGTTCGGCGGCGATCCCGGCAACGTCACGCTCTTCGGCGAGTCCTCCGGCGCGGGTTGCGTCACCGCGCTGCTCACCGCCCCCCGCGCCGCCGGGCTGTTCCACCGGGCGATCGCGCAGAGCCCGCCCGCCACGACGGTGTTCGGGCAGGAACGGGCCGCGACGGTGGCACAGCGGTTCCTCGAGCTGATCGAGCTGCCCGCGACCAGGGCCGAGGAGCTGCTGGACTGCCCGATCGAGCGGATCGTGGCGGCGGCGGGCGTCCTGCTCGACGAGATACCGCTGAAGGAGCCGGGGCGACTTGCGGCCGCGCCCGTGGTGGACGGCGATCTGCTGCCGAGCTACCCGATCGACCGGTTCCAGCGCGGACAGTCGCACCGGGTGCCGTTGATCATCGGCACCAACAAGGACGAGGCGTCGCTGTTCCGGCTGCTGCGCTCGCCGATCATGCCGGTGACGCCGGACGCGGTGAACGCGATGCTGCGCGACGTCGCGGCGAGCCACCCGGAGATGTCCGCGGAGCGCATCGCCGAGATCACCTCGGCCTACCCGGACCTGAAAAAGGCGCGCGGGGCGCTGGCGATGTCCACCGACGCGGCGTTCCGGATGCCGGCGCACTGGGTAGCCGACGGTCACGCCGAGCACTCGCCCACGTGGATGTACCGCTTCGACTACGCGACCCCGATGCTGAGGGCCGCTCGCGTCGGCGCCGGTCACGCCACCGAATTGCCTTACGTCTTCGGCAATTTCGGGACGCTGAACCTCGATCCGACCTTCTGGCTCGGCGGCCGCAAAGCGGCCATGGAAGTCTCCGGGCGCGTGATGCGCCGCTGGCTGGCCTTCGCCGCGCACGGCGTTCCCGCCGCGCTCGACGGCTCCAAACACTGGCGGCCGTATCGCCTGGGCGCCCGCGCCACACTGCTCATCGACGGCGTCGACCGCGTGGTCGAGGACCCGGACCGCGACCTGCACACCGCCTGGGGACAGCAGGCCGTCGGGTTCTCATAGCAGACGTTCTTTCGCGCAGCACGCGAATTCCGGTCGTCCGCGCCGTCGGCAGGCACCGGAAGTGGCGGCGACACCAGCCCGATCGCGCCGCCGCCGGGTGCCTGGTCGATCGCGGCACCCGGCGAGCGTGAGCGCCTCAGACGTCGGTGGAGAAGCGGATGCCGCCGTCGGGAATCTCCACCCCGGGCCAGACGCGAGCTCCGCGCAGCAGTTCGCAGCGGGCGCCGATGTTCGCGCCGTCTCCGATGACGCCGTCGCGGACCAGCGCGCGGGGGCCGATGCGCGCCCCGAAGCCGATGATGGTGCGCTCCACCGTCGCGCCCGCCTCGATCACCGCGCCGTCGAAGACCACCGCGCCGTCCAGGCGCGCGCCCGCACCGATCTCAGCGCCGCGGCCGACGACCGTGCCGCCGATCAGCACCGCACCCGGAGCGACACCCGCGCCGGGATGCACCAGCGATTCACCGCGCTGTCCCGGCAGGGCGGGGGAGGGCGCGATCCCGCGCACCAGATCGGCGGAGCCACGCACGAAGTCCTCGGGCGTGCCCATGTCGCGCCAGTAGGAAGCGTCGACGTACCCCTGGACGCGGGCGCCCTCGGTCAACAGCGCAGGGAACACCTCGCGCTCCACCGACACCGGACGCCCCGCCGGGATCTTCTCGATGTACTCCCGGCGGAAGACGTAGCACCCGGCGTTGATCTGATCGGTCGGCGGATCCTGGGTCTTCTCCAGGAACGCGGTGACCCGGCCGTCCTCGTCGGTGGGCACGCAACCGAACGCGCGCGGGTCGCTGACCCGGACCAGGTGCAGCGTGACGTCGGCGCGGGTCGACTCGTGGGTGTCGAGCACCGCGCCGAGGTCGGTGCCGCCGAGCACGTCGCCGTTGAACACCATCACGTTGTCCGCGCGCAGCCTGGGCAGCACGTTGCGGATCGCGCCGCCGGTGCCGAGCGGCTCGGTCTCGGTGACGTACTCGATCTCCAAGCCCAGCTCGGAGCCGTCGCCGAAGTGCTCCTCGAACACTTCAGCCTTGAACGACGTGCCCAGCACCACGTGCGTGATCCCGGCCTCGGCGATACGGGCGAGCAGATGGGTCAGGAACGGGAGCCCGGCCGTCGGCAGCATCGGCTTGGGCGCCGAAAGGGTCAGCGGCCGCAGCCGCGTGCCCTGCCCGCCGACCAGGATCACCGCGTCGGTGCCTGTATTTCCTGCCATCAAGCTCCCCTGTTCACAAGGTCGTTTCTCGCCGCCGTCGCCGGTTACCCGGCGTCGCGCGCCTGCTGGCGCAGGGCAGATCGAACCGCAATCCGCGAGCGGACCGCAAGTCCGGCCCGCAGCGCCAACCGCAGCGGAGCCTGCCACCAGTGCGGATGCCGGTCGGCCTGGAACCGGTAGGCGCTGGCATGGTGGGCGGGCAGCATCACTTCGGGATGGCGGCCCGCTGCGTGACCTTTGGCATGGGTTACCTCGGCGTCCGGCACGAAAACGTTGTGCCAACCCGCCTTGCCCATCCGGTCGCCGAAGTCGACGTCCTCCATGTACATGAAGTAGCGCGAGTCGAAACCGTCGATCGAGTCGAACGCCGCGCGCCGCACCAGCAGACACGACCCCGACAGCCAGCCGACGGCTCGCTCGGAGATCTCCTCGTTCTCCTGCCGGTACCGGCGGGTCCACGGGTTGGACTTCCATACCGTGCCCAGGATCGCGTGTCCGGCGCCGTCGAGCAGGCCGGGCACCCGGCGGGCCGACGGGTACACGCTGCCGTCCGGCTCCAGCACCAGCGGACCGAGCGCGCCCGCGCGCGGCCAGCGCTTGGCGGCGGCGAGCAGTTTGTCGATGGAATCGGTGCCCCAGCGGATATCCGGGTTGGCGATCACGACGAACTCGATGGCCGGATCGATCTCCGCGACCGCCCGGTTGATCGCGCCGCCGTAACCGATGTTGCCGCCGGTGCGCAGCAGCCGCACGTGCGAATTGGCCTCGGCGACCAGCTCCGGCACACCGTCGGCCGACCCGTTGTCGGCGAGGATCACCTGAGGTTTCTCGGCGGTGGCCCCGGCTAGAGTGCTGATGAAGTGCTCGAGGTGCTCACCCGGCGAGTAGGTCACCGTGACGACGGCCAGGCCCGCGGGCGCGGCGGATTCGGATTCACTCACGACAGCCAACCTTAACGGGCGCAGCCGCAACCCGTTCGTCGATGGCTCGCGCTCGGTCTCAGCCGAGGTGGAGGATGCCGGACGGGCGCGAGCGGGCGTCGTGCGTAGATGGTCCGCGCTCGGCCGCAGGCCCGCCCGGCCTGCGCGGCGGGGCGCTGTGCCTCGATGGCCAGATCGCAGGCGGAGTACGCCCGGCGGGTGCAGCCGGACGCCATCGGTCGACAGCCTGCGCGTGGTCGGAGCGACAGCGGAGGTAGGCCCAACGCGCGCAGATCAACCCGTCCGTCGATGGTTCGGCATGCCGCGGCGAAGGCGGGTTACGCCTGGTGGGCGGAGCCGGGTGTGGTCCATCGGCCCGCATGACCGGAATGAATGCGGAGGTACGCCTCAATCGGATTGCCGCGCCAGCGCGTCTCCCAGTGCGGTCCGCCAATCCCGCAGCGGCGTGAGCCCGGCGTCGTTCCAGGCCCGCGGCGAGAGCACCGAAAACGCCGGGCGGCGTGCGGGTCTGGGGAACGCGGAGGAGTCGCACGGACGGACGCGTCCCGGATCGGCGCCGACACCGGCGAACACCGCTCGGGCGAGCTCGAATCGGCTGGCCCGCCCGGCGTTGGTGGCGTGCAGCACCCGCGGCGCGTCGGGCCTGCCCGCCAATTCCAGCAGCGCGGCGGCCAGATCGGCGGCGTAGGTGGGGGAGCCGACCTCGTCGTCGACGACGTCGACCGTGTCGCGTTCGCGCTCCAGCCGCAGCATCGTGGCGACGAAATCGCCGCCGCGCCCGGTGTATACCCACGCGGTGCGCACCACGTGCGCGTCCGGGCAGCGGCTCAGCACCGCCTGTTCCCCGGCGAGCTTGGACTCCCCGTAGACCGACGTCGGTCCGGTCACATCGGCTGTGTCGTACGGCCGATCCTGGGTACCTGGGAAGACGTAATCGGTGGACAGATGGATCAGCCGGGCACCGAGGTCGGCGCAGACGTCGGCGAGCACGGCCGGTCCGGTGGCGTTGCCCGCGTACGCCGCCTCGGTTTCGGTTTCGGCCAGGTCGACGGCGGTATAGGCGGCGCAGTTCAGCACCACGTCGCCGGGCGTGAGCACCGCGCGCACGGCGGCGTGGTCGGTGATGTCGAGTTCGGCGCGCCCGTAGCCGCTGGCGGCCGGGGCGAGACGACGCAGTTCCCGGCCCACCTGTCCGTGCGCGCCCGTGACGACGAGGCGAGCGGACGCGGTGGAGTCGGGCGCGGTGGGGTCGGTCACGGCCGCAAGTCTGGCACGCCGCCACGTCCTCGGTTACGGCCGTTCGCGCCAGCCGTTCGATAGCCTTGTGCTATCGGGGGATCCCGAAACCGGGCGGGGCGAGCGGTAACCATGGTGGCGGATCGGTTGCGCACGCGTCGCCAGGACACCGAGTTTCGGCGAGAGGATGCGGACTTGTCGCAGCGGAGGGGCACATCGGCGGCGTCGCGGGCGACCGGGCCCGGCGACCGGGCCTTCGGGCCGCTGCGCTCGCTCGCCGTGACCGCCGCCGTGATCGTGCTGGTGCTCACCGGTTTCGCCTGGCGCAGCGTCGACGGGCTGGTGGCCGACATCGAGCGTCTCGGCGATCTCGGCCTCGGCGGCGGTCGCGACGGCGCGGTGGACATCCTGCTGGTCGGTGTGGACAGTCGTACCGACGCGCACGGCAACCCGCTGTCGGACGCCGAACGCGCGATGCTGCACGCGGGCGACGAGGTCGGCACCAACACCGACACCATCGTGCTGCTGCGCGTGCCGAACGACGGACGCTCGGCCACCGCGATCTCGATCCCGCGCGATTCCTACGTCAGCATTCCCGGCCTCGGCATGGGCAAGATCAATTCCGCCTACGGCGCGACCAAGGCGAGCCAGTTCCAGAAGCTCGTCGACCAGGGGGTCTCGAACGCCGACGCGGAGCGGCAGTCCACCCAGGCGGGCAGGCAGGCGCTGATCAAGACGGTGGCCGGGCTCACCGGTATCACCGTCGACCACTACGCCGAGGTGAGCCTGCTCGGCTTCGCGCTGCTCACCGACGCCGTCGGCGGCGTCGAGGTATGCCTGCGCAACCCGGTCGACGAGTGGATGTCCGGCGCCAAGTTCCCCGCCGGACGCCAGCGCCTGGACGGGCCGCGGGCGTTGAGTTTCGTGCGCCAGCGCCACGATCTGCCGCGCGGCGACATCGACCGCATCGTGCGCCAGCAGGTGTTCATGGCCCAGTTGGTGCAGCAATTGCTCAGCGCGAAGATGCTCGGCAACCCGGCCAAGCTCCAGCAACTCAGCGACGCGGTGGGCCGGACGATCGTGCTGGACGAGGACTGGGACGTGCTGGCGTTCCTGCAGCGGCTGAAGGATCTGTCCGGCGGGCAGGTGAAATTCGAGACCATTCCGGTCGCCGACCTCAACGGCGAGACCGGCAACGGTGAATCCGTGGTCAAGGTCGAGCCCAAGGCGGTCAAGTCCTACGTCGCCTCGCTGGTCGGCGGCGACCCGGCCCCGCGCAACGCCGAGCCGGGGTTCGATCCCGCGACCGTGACGGTCAGCGTCTACAACGCGGGCGGCATCGGCGGACTCGCGGCCGAGGTCGCGCAGACGTTGAGCGCCAAGGGCTTCCGTCAAGGCACGGTGTCCAACTACAGCGGCGGCCACGTCACCGGCAGCCGCGTGCTCGCGGCGGACACCTCCAGCCCGAAGGCGCAGGCGGTCGCCAAGGCGCTCGGCGGGCTGACGGTGCTCGCCGATCCGGCTCTGTCCCCGGATTCGGTGAGTGTCGTGCTGGCGAGCGACTATTCTGGTCCGGGCTCGTCGGCGAGCCGGATGTTCGACCTGTCCGGAACGTCGACCGCGGCCACACCAGTCCCGCCCGCTCCACCGATCGACGCAGGCCAGAACGGACCGAAATGCGTGAACTGAACCATGCGTGATATCGACCAGGCACACACTCTCACCGAAGCGGTGCTCGATCCCATCCTCGCTCGCGAACCCGCGGGCCCGCGCGTCACCTACTACGACGACGCCACCGGCGCGCGCATCGAGCTGTCCGGCGCGACGCTGGCGAATTGGGCGGCCAAGACCGCCAACCTGATTCGCGACGAGTTCGGCCTGAGCCCGGGCGCGCGGGTCGCCGTCCTGCTCCCGGCGCACTGGCAGACCGCCGCGGTGCTGCTGGGCTGCTGGTGGGCGGGCACCGAGGTGGTGCTGCATCCGGACCGGGACGCCGATCTGGCCCTGGTCACCCCGGACCGCCTGGACGACGCCGACGGAGCGGGCGAGGTCGCGGTCCTGTCGCTGGACGCCATGGGCTCGCCGGTGCGCGACCTGCCGGTGGGCGTCACCGACTTCGCCACCTCGGTGCGCGTGCACGGCGACCAGTTCCTGCCCCGCGGCGCCGGCGTCGCGCTCGACGGCATGCCGGTCGCCGAGGTGCTCGCCGAGGCACGGAAATCGGCGATGCGCCAGGGCTTCGCCGAAGGCGACCGCGTGCTGTCGAGCACACCGTGGGACACCCCGGCCGAACTGATCGACGGATATCTCGCGGTGCTGGCCGCGGGCGCTTCGCTGGTGCAGGTGGTCAACCCCGATCCGGCGCTGCTCGAGCGGCGCACCGCCTCGGAGCGGGTGACCGCGCAGCGCGGCTGAGCGGCTCCTACCACGGTATAAGCGCCGAATCCGACCTGAGGACGTTCCACAAGCGGGCCGGGTTCCGTACGGTGGACTCATCGGCGACGACGACGGGGTTGGACTATGAAGCCACATTATTGGTTCCGCTGGTTGTCCGTGCAGGGCGCGCCTCGTCTCGTCCTGCGCCTGCAGGCGCGTCGCGGTGACCCGTTCGCCGAACTGATGGGCGGACCGGCCGGCTTCGACGACCCCTATCCGCTGATCGAACGTCTGCGCGGCGAGACGAGGCTGTTGCGCACCTCGATCGCGTGGGCGACCTTCGACCACGAGCTGTGCCGCTCCATCCTGCGCGACAGCCGCTTCGGCGTGCGCACCACGGAGAGCTTCAACATTCCCAAGCCGCTGCAGAAGCTCGCCGAACGCTTCCCCTTGCCGCCGAATCCGGTCGAGCCGCCGTCGATGCTGGTCATCGATCCGCCGGAGCACACAGCCATGCGCAAACCGGTGGCCTCGGCCTTCACCCCGCGCGCGATCCGCAGGCTGCGCGACCGCGTCGAGACGGTCACCGAGGAACTGCTGGACGAGCTGCCCGCGCACGGTTCGGCGGACCTGATCCGCTCGTTCGCCGCCCAAGTGCCGATCGCGATCATCTCGGAGATGCTCGGCTTCCCGGACGAGGACAAGGCGCTGTTCCTGGATTGGGGCGATCAGATGACGCCCCTGCTGGACGTCGGCATCCCCTGGCACGCGCACCGGAAAGCGATGCGGGCCATGGAGGTGATGAACGACTACTTCGACCAGCACATCGAACGGTTGCGTCGCGCGCCGGGCGATGACATCCTCAGCAGCCTGGTCGCCGCGGGCGAACTGGACTCCTACGCGCTCAAGGCCACCGCGAGCCTGCTCATGGGCGCGGGCTTCGAGACGACGGTCAACCTGATCGGCAACGGTGTCGCGCAGTTGCTGGCCCATCCGGATCAGCTGGAGCGGCTGCGCGAGGAGCCGGAGTTGTGGCCGAACGCCGTCGAGGAGATCCTGCGTTTCGACTCCCCGGTGCAGACCACCGCGCGGACCGCGCTGACCGACGTCGAGATCGACGGCATCCGGGTGCGCGAGGGCAACACGGTGGTGCTGTCGCTGGCGGGCGCCAACCGTGATCCCGCGGTCTTCGCCGATCCCGGGCGTTTCGACGTCGGGCGCGACAACGCCAAGGACCACCTGTCGTTCAGCAGCGGCGTGCACGTCTGCCTGGGGGCGAGCTTGGCCAGGATGGAAGGCGTCTACGCCCTGCAAGCCCTGTTCGAGCGGTTCCCCGACCTGCGGCTGGACGGTCCCCTGCTGCGGCGCGCGTTGTTCACCCTGCACGGGTACGAGCGCATGCCGGTGCACCTCGGCCAGCGCGCGCAGGCACCGGAGCCGGTCGTCTGATCAGCCCGTGTTCTTCCAGACGTAGCGGGTCTTCGGGCGCCCGGCCCGGCCGTAGTCGGAGCGGCGGACGACCAATCCGTCGTCGGCCAGCTTCTCCAGATAACGCCATGCGGTGATGCGCGAGACGCCGATCGAGGTCGCGGTGTCCGCGGCCGTCACGCCCTCGGCCTCGGCCGCGCGCACGGTGCGGGAGATTTCGTCGAGGGTCTGCGGCGCGACGCCCTTGGGAGTCGTCGCACGCTGGTCGGGGGTGCGCAGGGCGCTCAACGCCCGGTCGATGTCGTGCTGGGAGATGGCGCTCTCCCCGGCCGGGAGCGCGGTGCGGAACTCGCGGTAGCGGTCCAGTTTGTCGCGAAACGCGGCAAAGGTGAACGGCTTCAGCAGATACAGCACGACGCCGTGCGACACCGCGGTCCGCACCATGGCCAGGTCCCGCGCGGACGTGATGGCGATGACGTCCGGGCGCGGCGCCAGGCCGGTCAGCGCGGCGGCGACGTCGAGGCCGCTGGCGTCGGGCAGACCGATGTCCATCAGCACCAAATCGATCGGCGTTCCCTCGGCCGCGGCGTCGGCCGCCGCGCGCATCGCCTCGCGTCCGGTGTGGGCGATGCCGACGGGTGTGAATCCGGCGATACGTTCCACGTAGGCGCGGTGTGCCTCGGCGATCAGCGGCTCGTCCTCGACGATCAGCACGCGGATCATCGTGCCTCCTTTCGTGGGATCGTCACGGTGACCGCGCTTTCGGGATCCCGTTCGGTGTGGATGCTTCCCCCGTGACGGGCCACCAACCGGTGGACCAGCGCGAGACCGAGCCCGTGGTGGTCGGCTTTGGTCGAATAACCGCGCTGGGACGCGCGGGCGAACGTCTCCGCCGACATGCCGGGGCCGCTGTCGGCGACCCGGATGTAGAGCGTGGACTCGTCCGGGGCGTCCGCCCATTGGTGGCGCAGCGTGACCTCCACCCAGCCGGAGGTGCTGTCCGCCGCCGCATCGATCGCGTTGTCGACGAGATTGCCCACCAGCGTGACCGTTTCGTGCGGGGACAGCGGGTCCACCGAGTCGAGCGCGGTGTCGTCGGTGATCGTCAGCTCGATGCCGCGTTCGGCGGCCTGGTTCACCTTGCCGAGCAGCAGAGCGGCCAGGGCGGGCGCGCCCACCGCGGCGAACAGCCGATCGATCAGCGACTGGGACAGCTCGAGTTCCGCCGTGGCGAACTCGACTGCCTCGCGGTGGCGGCCCAGCTCGACCATGGTGACCACGGTGTGCAACCGGTTGGCCGACTCGTGCGCCTGCGCCTGCAACGACGCCGCGAAGCTGCGCACGGAATCGAGTTCGCCCATTACCGCCTGCAACTCGGTGTGGTCGCGGATGGTCATCACCGTGCCGATCGCCCGGCCCCCCCACTCCACGGTGTCCTGGTTGACCAGCAGGATCCGGTCGGTGGTCACGTGCATCTCGTCGCGGACGGAGCCCCAGCTCATCCGTTGCAGCGACAGCGGGAGGTCGCTGCGCCGCACGTCGCCCGCGGGCAGGTCGAGCAGACGACGCGCCTCGTCGTTGACCACCTCGGCATCCTCGCCGGACGCGCCGAACACCACCAGGCCCTCGTGCACCGAATGCAGGACGGCGTCATGGTGCTCGTACATCGCGCGCAACTCGTCCGGCGCCAGGCCGTGGGTCTGCCTGCGCAGCCTGCGGCTCAGCAGGAACGATCCGCCCGCGGCCAGCGCCAGCCCGGCCGCCGCGACGCCGAGGATCAGCGGGAACTGAGTGGCGACCTGGTCGCCGATCTTCGCGCGGGTCACGCCCGCGGAGACCAGAGCGATGATCCGCCCGTTCTCGTGGACCGGAGTCACCGCCCGGATAGAGGGGCCGAGCGTGCCGGTGAAGGTCTCGGTGAACGTCTCGCCCGTCAGCGCGCGATCGATGGTGCCGCTGAACGGCAGTCCGATCATCGCCGGGTTGGTGTGCGTGTAGCGGGTCCGGTCCGGCGCCATGACTACGATGAAATCCATGCCGGTCTCGCGCCGGATCTCCTCGGTCACCGGCTGCAACAGCGCCGTCGGATCCGCGCTGTGCAGCGCGTCGATGGTCGAGGGCGCGTCGGCCACGCTCACCGCGACGTCGGTGACCTCCCTGGTGGTGGTGACATCGCTGTCGTGCCTGGCGTCCAGGACCGCGAGCACCACGCCGATCCCGATCATCACCGCCAACACGACCAACTGGAAGACGAACGCCTGCCCGGCGAGGGAGAGCCGACCGCGTCTCACAAGCTCTGCCTCCGCTGAACGTAATGCACCAAACAGTGACCGGGATCACCCGGCCGACCATCATTCTGCCTGGAAGGCGTGAGCCACTTCGCGTCGGTACCTTTCGAAGGGAAATCCTCGCTATGAGCGAAACGACTCGAACGCGGCGCGACCGCACCCACTGGCTCTATCTTTCCGTCATCGTGGCGGTGGTCGCGGGCGTCCTCGTCGGCTGGCTGGCGCCCGGCGCCGCGCAGTCGTTCGCCCCGCTGGGAACCATTTTCGTCAATCTCATCAAGATGATGATCGCTCCCGTCATCTTCTGCACCATCGTGCTCGGGATCGGCTCGGTGCGCGCGGCGGCCACCGTCGGCAAGGTCGGCGGACTGGCCATCGGCTACTTCCTGGTCATGTCGACCATCGCGCTCGGCATCGGTCTGGTCGTCGGCAACCTGCTGCAACCCGGCGCGGGACTGAACATCGCCAATTCGGCCAAAGCCGGTCACAACCTCGCTGATACCGCGCACAGCGCGGGCGGTACCTGGGAGTTCGTCCAGAACATCGTGCCGTCCACGCTGTTGTCCTCGCTCACCACCGGCAACGTGCTGCAGGCGCTGTTCGTCGCGCTGCTGGTCGGATTCGCGGTACAGGCCATGGGCACGACGGGCGAGCCGATCCTGCGCGGCGTGGCGTTGCTGCAGAAACTCGTGTTCCGCATCCTGGTGATGATTCTGTGGCTGGCGCCGATCGGCGCGTTCGGCGCGATCGCCAACGTGGTCGGCAAGACCGGCCTGGACGCCGTGGCGAAGCTGGGCACGCTGATGCTCGCGTTCTACCTCACCTGCGTTGTGTTCGTGTTCGGCGTGCTCGGTCTGCTGCTGTGGAGCGTGTCGCGGGTGTCGATCTTCAAGCTGGTCCGCTACCTCGCGCGGGAGTACCTGCTGATCGTCGCGACCTCGTCGTCGGAATCGGCGCTGCCACGGCTGATCGCGAAGATGGACCACATGGGCGTCGAGCGCACCACGGTGGGCGTCGTCGTGCCCACCGGCTATTCGTTCAACCTGGACGGCACCGCCATCTACCTGACCATGGCATCGCTGTTCATCGCGGAGGCGATGGGCAAGCCGCTGTCCATCGGCGAGCAACTCGGGCTGCTGGTGTTCATGATCATCGCGTCCAAGGGCGCTGCGGGCGTCACCGGCGCGGGGCTGGCCACGCTGGCGGGCGGATTGCAGAGTCATCGGCCCGAGTTGCTCGACGGTGTCGGCTTGATCGTCGGGATCGACCGCTTCATGTCCGAGGCGCGGGCGCTGACCAACTTCTCCGGCAACGCGGTCGCCACGGTGCTGATCGGCACCTGGACCAAGACCGTCGACGTGGATCGGGTGCGCGAAGTGCTCGATCGCAAGTTGCCGTTCGACGAGCGGACCATGGTCGACGACGACCACGGGACGCCCGCGCAGGCGCAGGAATCCGAGACCAAGGATCTGGTCCAGGCATAGCGCGCGCACGACGAAGGGCCCGCAGGATCTGCGGGCCCTTCGTGGCGTCCGGGGATCACGCCTCCCACTTCTCCGGGTGCAGATGGTGCTGGGTGAGGGCGTTGGCGTGGCCGTGCCCGAAACCGTGCTCGGTCTTCAGCCACTCGACGAGTTCCTTGTGTGCGGCCAAACCGGTCTCGCGCATGGCGGCCTTCCACTCTTCGATGGTGCGGCCGTACTTGGCCTCGATGGTGGGGAAGTAGGACGCGGGGCCGTGCGGCTTGGTCGCCATGGTCGATCTCCTTGCTCGTCGTGCGTTCGATGGTGCAGACGGGGCAGCTGCCGGAAAATCATCGCACCGGCCCGCCATACCGCCGCGGTCCGCGCGCGGTCGGCCACACGGTGCTCCTCGACGAGAAGTCCACCGGTCAGCGCGGGCAAGTCGGCAATCGTCTCCGCCGTCGCCGAGCAGGGGGTTCGCCGAGCTCACCGCCGTTCTGCGGCGGGCACACGCGGAAGCCTCGGGCGCCGTGGACTCGCTGCTACGGGTCGCGCGGGCCTACTCGGACTTCGCGGTGGCGAATCCGGCGCTCTACGACGCGGCTCGCCGCCGTGGCCGCGGCGCGGGCCTGACGTCCGTGTCGGCACGCCCGGCGCCGGTAGCGTGGGGGTATGGCTGATGTGGTGGTGGTCGGCTCCGGACCGAACGGCCTCGCCGCCGCGGTGATCCTGGCTCGGGCGGGGCTCGCCGTGGAAGTGTACGAGGCAGAGGCGACGGCCGGAGGTGGGTCCCGTACGGCGGAACTCACTCTGCCCGGCTACCGGCACGATCTGTGCGCGGGCGCGCATCCGATGGCGGCGGCCGCGCCGCTGTTCCGCGCGTTCGACCTGACCGCGCACGGTGTCGAGTTGCTCGCACCGGAGGTCTCCTACGCGCATCCGCTCGACGGCGGTGTGGCCGGACTGGCCTGGCGAGACCTGGATCGGACGGTCGACGACCTCGGTGTCGACGGCCCGGCGTGGCGCAAACTGTTCGCTCCGCTGGTGCGGCACTGGCCGGACGTGGTCGACATCGCGATGTCGGATCTGCGCCGTATCCCGTCCGGGCTCGCGACCTCGATCCGTTTCGGCCTGCGCACCCTGGAGCAGGGCTCGCCGCTGTGGGACATCAGGTTTCGCGACCAGGTCGCGCCCGCCCTGCTGACCGGCATCGCCACCCACGCGATCATTCCCCCGCGCGCCGCCACCGCCGCGGGCGCGGCGCTGTTGCTCGGCACGCTGGCCCACGTCGAAGGCTGGGTGATTCCGCGCGGCGGCAGTCAGGCGATTCCCGACGCCCTCATCGCCGAACTCGAACGTCTCGGCGGCCGGGTGCACACCGGCCACCGGGTCGACTCGATCGACGAGTTCGCCGGCGCCCGCGCCGTTCTGCTCGACCTCGCCCCGGCCGGACTGCTGCGTATCGCCGGGCATCGGTTGCCCGCCCGGTACGCGAAGCGCCTCCGGCGTTTCCGGTACGGCGGCGCGGCGTGCAAGATCGACTTCGCCCTTTCCGGCCCGGTGCCGTGGCGAGCCGAGGGCTGCGCGCTGGCCGGAACGGTGCACGTGATCGGCACCCGCGCCGAGGCCATGGCCGCCGAGCACGCCGTGGCCATGGGACGACACGCCGACCGGCCCTACGTGCTGTCCATCCAGCCGGGCGTGGTCGATCCCACTCGCGCGCCCGAGGGCGGCCACACGTTCTACACCTACGCACACGTGCCCAACGGCTCCACCCGCGATGTCAGCGAGGAAGTGATCGGCCAGATCGAGCGGTTCGCGCCGGGTTTCCGCGATCTGATTGTCGCCGAGAACGTGATCACCGCCGCCGAAATGCCCGCGCACAACGCCAACTACGTCGGCGGCGACATCTCGGCGGGCGCGATGACCATGCGCCAGTTCGCCTTCCGCCCCGCTCCACGCTGGAACCCATACGCCACACCGATTCCCGGTGTCTATCTCTGCTCGTCCGCGACGCCCCCGGGCCCCGGGGTCCACGGTATGTGCGGGCTGCACGCCGCGCGCCACGCCCTGCGCGACCGCTTCGACATCCGCACCGATCCGCTCGACCTCTTGCGCACCCCGGCTTTCCAGCATCGCTGAGGACGGCCCCGGTCGCCGAGTTGCTAACTCGTGGCGGGCTCGGTGCGGTAGAGATCGGGTTCGAGGTAGATCACGCGCGCCGCGGGTACCGCCGCGCGGACGCGGGCCTCGGCCTCGTCGATGGCACCGGCGATCGCCGCGATGTCGAGTCCGGGAACGACGCCGACCTTCGCCGCCACGAGCAGTTCCTCCGGGCCGAGGTACTGCGTCTTGAGGTGGATCACCCGGTCGATGCGGGTCCGGTCGACCAGGTTCGCGCGGATCAGCCGGTTCTCCTGCGGCGTGGCGCCCTCGCCGATCAGCAGGCTCTGCATCTCCACGATCAGCACGACCGCGATGACGCCGAGCAGCCCGCCGATGGCCAGCGTGCCGACGCCGTCCCAGACCGGGTCGTCGGTGAGCATGGTCAGGCCGACGCCCGCGAACGCGAAGACCAGGCCGATCAGCGCGCCGGTGTCCTCCAGCAGCACCACCGGCAGCTCGGGGCTGCGCGAATTGCGGATGAACCGCCACCAGCTCGCGTCACCCTTGAGCGGCGCGGATTCGCGCACCGCGGTGGTGAAGCTGTATGACTCCAACGCGATCGCGATCACAAGGATGATCACCGCCACGATCGGCGAACTCAGCTCCTCAGGATGCTGGATCTTGTGGATGCCCTCGTAGATGGCGTAGCCGGAGCCGAGGGTGAACAGCACCAGCGCCACGATGAACGAATAGAAGTAGCGGTTGCGCGCGTAGCCGAAGGGGTGCAGCTCGTCGGCTTCCTTCGCGGCGCGCTGCTGGCCGAGCAGCAGCAGTGCCTGGTTGCCCGTGTCGGCCACGGAGTGCACGGCCTCGGCGAGCATCGATCCCGAGCCCGTGATCGCCGCACCGACGAACTTCGCCGCGGCGATCCCCGCGTTCGCGGACAACGCCGCGATGATCGCCTTCTTGCCACCGCCAGCCGACATGGAAGCATGTCCTCTCTGTTTTCGAGATACCCGCGAACAGACTAGGACACCTGGAATCCGGCGTTCCGGATCGGTCAGCCGGTCGCCCCGACGGACGCGCAGAACAGCTGGACGTCGCCGTCCACCGCTTGGGCGCGGATATCGGTGTCCACGGCGGAGATCCACGCCGCGCCGCCCCGGGTGAGCTCCAGCGACGAGTCGTTCCGGAACAGGCGCACCGTTCCCGCGGTGCACAGCACGATGCCCGGTCCCGCCGCGGTCAGCGGCACCCGGGCGGAACCCGCGACCAGGTCGAAGCGGCGCAGCGCGAACTCCGGTGCGGGCGTGCGATAGCGCACCGACCCGTCACCGGCGGGCTCGGGTAACACGGCAGGCAAGTCGATCGGCTCGAAATCCAGCACCCGCAACAGTTCCGGCACGTCGACGTGCTTGGGGGTGAGCCCGCCGCGCAGCACGTTGTCGGAGTTGGCCATGATCTCCACGCCCACCCCGCGCAGGTAGGCGTGCAGATTGCCGGCCGCGAGGAACAATCCTTGGCCCGGCTCCAGGGTCACCCGGTTCAGCAGCAGCACCGCCAGCACGCCCGCGTCGCCCGGATAGGCCTCGGCCAATTCGAGGGTCGTGCGCGCCTCGGCCGTGAACTCACGGGCGCCCTTGCCCGACAGATACCGCACGCAGCCGTCGAGCACCTCGGGCAGCAGCGTGGTCAGCACGTGGTGCGGCAGCGTGATCCAGGTGGTGAACAGCGTGCGCAGGCCCGCCTTGTCCGGTTGCGCGGCAAGCAGTTCGCAGTAGGGGCGCAATCCATCCACCGCCAGTGCGCGCAGCAGTGCGACGGTGCGGTGCGGATCGCGGAAACCGGCCAGCGCCTCGAACCGGTCCAGCGCGACGACCAGCTCGGGCTTGTGGTTCTCGTCGCGGTAGTTGCGCAGTGGGGAGTCCAGCGGCACCTTCGCCTGGTTCTCCCGCGCGAAGCCGGCCCGCGCCTGCTCCATGCTCGGGTGCGCCTGCAGCGACAGCGGCTCCTCGGCGGCCAGGATCTTGAGCAGGAACGGCAGCTTCTCGTCGAATCGTTCTGCGGCCGAGCCCAGTTCCCGGCTCGGGTCGGCGGCGATCAGTTCCAGCAGCGAGGTGGTGCGGTCACCGGTTTTCACGTGCGCCGGATCGGCCGGGTGGGCGCCGAACCACAGTTCGGCCTCCGGATGCGCCGACGGCACCGGCCTGCCACACAGCTGAGCGAGCGCGGTGCGCGAGCCCCAGGCATACGAGCGGAGCGCACCAACGAGTTCGTGCACTAGTAGCTTCCCCCGTACTGCCCCTGGCTGTCGGCCGCGGCGGTCCGCGAGCCGAGCAGCCGCAGGTAGGCGGCGGCCATCTCCAGTCGCAGCGCGAGCACCGCGAGCTGTTCGAGTTCGGTGCCGTTCGCCTGCGCGGACTCCTCGGCATGGGTCTGCGCGGGCGCGGCGGGGTCGGTCATCTCGGTGTGCAGCAGGTCGACGTCGGCGTTCACCAGATCGGCGTCCACCAGGTTCCCGCCCTCGCCGCCGAACACCGCGATGCGACGGCGTGCCGCCGCCCGATCGCGATCGGCGCTGAGCACGAACACCCGGACGCGCTCGACGGGCGCGGGCCCGTCCAACTCCTCGTCGTGGAACATCGGGTCGAAGTCGGGCGCGGATTCGCCTGCCGCTTCGGCCATCCGCGTCCGCGCGGCCACGGCCTCGGCCAGATCCACCGCGGTGGCGACCTTGCCCGCGGACTGCAACAGCACCTCGGCGCCGTGCTCGGCCAGTTCGGCGGCGGCGGGCGAATCGCCCGCGAGCACGATGCCCCGCTGCTGCATCCGGGCGGCCAGCGTCTTGGCGGGGTTGTGGAAGACCTCGTTGTGCGGGCCGTCGCGTAGCGCCTCCGCGTCCAGCACGTCGGCCAGGTCGGCCAGTTCCGGGACCGCGGCGCCGGTGCGCTGGGGGTCGACCGCGCGCAGAACCGCGATTCCGGCGGCCAGGAAGCGCAACAGGCGGTTGTACCCGAGAACTTGGACCCTCGGTTCCAGGACGGCGGCGCGTCCGGCCGCGGCGGCGCGCAGCGGCCCCTCGTGCGGCGCGGCGACGACCACCTCGGCGCCGCGACGCAGCGCCCGGTCGACGGCGTCGATCAGGCGGGGATCACCCGCGTCGTCACCGGAGACCAGGACGACATCCAGCGGCCCCACCCACGGCGGCAGGGCGGCGGCGGGCACGACGGGTAGGCCTGCGCGGTCGCCGAGCGCGGCCACGAGCAGTCCGGCGGCACGTGCGGCACGTCCGGAACCGGAGACCAGCACCACGCTGCGCGGTCGCAGATCGGCCAGCCGGGCCAGCGCGTCCTCACCGACGGCCGCCGCGGTGGCGCGCACCTGGGCGCCGCCAGAGGCGGCCGAGCGAAGGGCGCCGCCTGCGTCGGCGGCTTCGAGTGAAGCGGCATCGTCGAGGTCGAGCACCGGTGTTCCAGCGATCATCGGGCGTTCCACCTCCCCTCATCGCGCTGTGTCTTTTCCGCCCCCGCGCCCACCCGGTCCAGCTGCCACACCGAGACCGAGTCGGGCGAATCCAAGGCCTGTGATTCCACTATTCCAGTCAGGAGCGCACGATGCTCAGGATCTCGGTCACGAGTGCGTCTACTTCCTCCGCCGATCGGGCCTCGACGTTCAGCCGGAGCAACGGCTCGGTGTTCGACGCGCGCAGGTTGAACCAGGCGTTGTCGGCCAATTGCACGGTCACCCCGTCCAGCCGGTCCACCGAGTGCGCCCGGTCGGCGAAGGCGTCCACCACGGCCAGCGTCCGCTCTCCGGCGTCGGCGACGGTGGAGTTGATCTCGCCGGAGGCCGCGTAGGTGGCGTAGGACGCCATCAGTTCCGACACCGGCCGGTCCTTCTCGCCCAGCGCGGCCAGCACGTGCAACGCCGCGAGCATTCCGGAGTCGGCGCCCCAGAAGTCGCGGAAGTAGTAGTGCGCGGAGTGTTCGCCGCCGAACACCGCTCCGGTGGCTGCCATCTCCTGCTTGATGAAGGAATGGCCGACCCGGGTGCGTACCGGCGTCCCGCCCAGTTCGTGCACCAGCTCCGGTACCGCGCGGGAGGTGATCAGGTTGTGGATGATCACCGCGCCGGGCTCCTTGGCCAGTTCGCGCTCGGCGACCAGGGCGGTGATCGCCGACGGCGCCACCGGGTCGCCGTTCTCGTCCACCACGAAGCAGCGGTCGGCGTCGCCGTCGAAGGCGAGGCCGATGTCCGCGCCGGACTCGCGGACCAGCTTCTGCAGGTCCACCAGGTTCGCCGGGTCCAGCGGGTTGGCCTCGTGGTTCGGGAAGGTGCCGTCCAGCTCGAAGTACAGCGGCACGATCGTCACCTGGGGCAGCGTGCCCAGCACCGCGGGCACCGTGTACCCGCCCATGCCGTTGCCCGCGTCCACCGCGATGGTGAGTGGGCGGATATCGCCGAGATCGACCAGGCCGCGCAGGAAGTCGGCGTACTCGGTGAGCAGGTTCGATTCGGTCGCGCTGCCGCGCTCGCCCGGGTACGCGGGCACGCCGTCGACGAGCTCGTTCTTGATGGCGGCCAGGCCGGTGTCCTGCCCGACCGGAAGGGCCTTGGCGCGGCAGAGCTTGATGCCGTTGTAGCGGGCCGGGTTGTGGCTGGCGGTGAACATGGCGCCCGGGCAGTCCAGGCGGCCGGAGGCGAAGTACAGCTGGTCGGTCGAGGCGAGGCCGATGTGCACCACGTCGAGGCCCTGGCCGAGCACGCCGTCGGCGAAGGCGGCCGACAGCTCGGGGGAGGAATCCCGCATGTCGTGACCGATGACGATCCGGTTCGCGCCCTCGGCGCGCATCAGCCGTGCGAAGGAGGCGCCGACGTCCCTGACGAATTCCGCGTCGATCTGATCACCGACCACACCGCGAACGTCGTAGGCCTTGATCACCGCGTTCACGAATTCGGCAGAGCGGGCGACTGTCATGCCCAATACCCTAGTGGTTGCGCCGGACCGGTCCGACACCGTCCTCGTCCGATCAGGACGGCGGGTCGGGCAGCACGCGCAGATGGCCGCGGCGACCCGTTCGTGTGGTGCGCGGCGGCGGGGGAGCGTAGTCGCGATAGCCACGCTGTTCGCGCTCCGGTGGGCGGCGGCGCAACCCCGCCTCCCGCACCGCCTCGGCCAGCGCGGTCAGGTCGTCGTCGTCCGGTGTGCTGGAGGAGAACCCGCCTTCGTGGCGAACCAGTTCCCAACCCTTCGGAGCGGTGATGCGTGAGCCGTGCGTTTCGCAGAGATCCCAGGAGTGCGGTTCGGCGACCGTCGCGAGTGGTCCGACCACCGCCGTCGAGTCCGAGTACACATAGGTGAGCGTCGCGACGGCCGGATTCTTGCAGCCTGGTCGGCAGCAACGACGCATGGGAATCACGCCGATGAGAGTAACCCCCCTGGCGCGTCGATGGGGACAGACACGCTTGAAGAATCTCGGTCCGTGCGTCGCGGAACGAGGGCGGCACGACGTCCCACAGGGCCGTGACGGGCCCCGCGGTGATCTGGACGACGTGCGCCGAACGCGCGGGCGACGATGTCGCCGGTGCGCGACATCAGTGGTGCGTCGTGGGCGTGGGTTCACGGAGTACCCAGCCGGTGACCGGCCTACACGCCCGCGCCTGCCCCGCAACGGCATTCGGGAGCCGCCGCCACTCGGATGGGTGCGATTCACTCCGCTTCCGGGTCGATCACGTCCGGATCGACGCCGAGGTAGGTCGCGACCTGCTGGACCAGGACTTCGCGCAACAGATCCACCAGGTCGTCGGGGTCGCTGGCGCGCAGCTCGAGCGGCTTGCGGAACAACACCACCCGCGCCCTGGTCGCCGCCCCGTGCCGGTCGACGCCCGCCGGGATGAGCCGGGAGAGGGGAACCGGGCCGTCGGCCACGACCTCGTCCGGCCACGTGACCGAATCGGGATGCAGCGGGCGGATTTTCGGAACGTCGTCGACCGCGATGTCGAGCTTGGTGAGCCGGTCGTGCCAGCGGGAGTCCAAGGGGGCGAACGCCTCCAGCACCAGCCGGTCGAACTTCTGGCCTCGGGTCCGCCAAGCGGGCACGGTGGGTGGCAGCATCGGCCCGCGCACTCCGCGGCCGCGGCGGATCACCGACCGCGCGGTCGGCGGTCGACGCTTACGGGAACGTGCCATGAGAGAAAATCTAGGCCAGTCGGCTCCGGTCGTCCGCATCGAGGCGGTCGGGAACTGTCCGGTCGTGTCGCGCGTGCCCGGAGCGCCACGGTGGACGGCGGCTCCGGGCATCGCGGATGTCTGTCAGCCGATGCCGCGCTTGAGGCGGCGGCGCTCCCGCTCGGAGAGGCCGCCCCAGATGCCGAAGCGCTCATCGTGCGCGAGCGCGTATTCCAGGCACTCGTCGCGTACCTCGCAGCCCATGCAGATCCGCTTGGCCTCGCGGGTGGAGCCGCCCTTCTCGGGGAAGAACGCCTCCGGATCGGTCTGCGCGCACAGGGCGCGCTCCTGCCACTGCTCTTCGATGGATTCGAACATCTCGTCGAAGCCGGTCACGACCAGGCTGAGCCGGGGCGCCGTGACTCCGTCACCCCCCTCTTGGTCCTTCCAGCCGACGTTATCTGCGCAGACGCCACGTGCTGCGCCTGCTGTGGAATCGGTCGGCGAGACCATCTCGTTGGCCATCGCTCCGCCTCCTCACTGTGTGTTAGCGCAGAATGATTCTTTCCGTCGGACCAACACGCATACCGACGGCCATACCCCGCGACGTTGTCCCGCGGACGTCCCCGAGCTTGTCACACCGATGCGAACACTTGTTCGAAATGCCGTTCGCGCGTTGATCTCTCGCGCGAACCCGGAATGACATGTCTGTGATTAGACACGCCGGACGCTGCGATGGTCAAGCCGCCGTCGCTATTCCGTTACTATCCGCAGCCGCATTCCGAGTCTCTCTTGTGATCTGTGATAGCAAATGTATAGCAAATTTGCCGCGAACGGGAGCCTTCGCGTCAGCGCATAGGCTGTGCGGATGTGACTGGACAACAAACGGACGCCACGCTCGCGAACGGACCCCGGATCGCCGTGCTGGTCGGCGGTGTCGGTGGCGCGCGTTTCCTTCAGGGCGTCCGGGAGCTGCTGCCCGAGGCGGACGTCTCCGCGATCGTGAACGTCGGCGACGACGTCTGGATGCATGGGCTCCGGATCTGCCCCGACCTCGACACCTGCATGTATACCCTCGGCGGCGGCATCGATACGGAGCGTGGCTGGGGCCGGGTCGGCGAGACCTGGCACGCCAAGGAGGAGCTCGCGAAATATCATGCCCAGCCGGACTGGTTCGGCTTGGGGGACCGCGATATCGCCACGCATCTCATCCGCACCGAAATGTTACGCGCCGGATACCGGCTCTCCACGGTCACCGAGGCGCTGTGCAACCGGTGGCAGCCGGGCGTGAAACTGATCCCGGCAACCGACGATCGCTGTGAAACGCATGTCGTGGTGTCGGATCCGGACAAGCCTGGCGAACGACGCGCGATCCATTTTCAAGAGTGGTGGGTTCGCTACCGCGCGAACATCGACACCCATGGATTCGCCACAATTGGCGCCGATGAGGCCAAACCTGCCCCAAATGTGATCGATATCATAGAATCCGCCGACGTGGTTCTCCTCGCGCCGTCGAACCCCGTCGTGAGCATCGGCGCCATCCTCGCCGTGCCCGGTATCCGGGGCGCGCTGCGCACCACCCCGGCGAAGGTGATCGGCGTGTCCGGGGTGATCGACGGCAAGCCGCTGCGCGGTATGGCCGACGAGTGCCTCTCGGTCATCGGCGTGGAGACGACGGCCGAGGCGATCGGCCGGTACTACGGCGCACGCTCCGCCACCGGCATCCTGGACGGCTGGCTGATCCACAGCACCGACACCGCCGAGGTGCCCGGGGTCGAGGTGCGTAGCGTGCCGTTGTTGATGACCGACCCGCCGACCACCGCCGAAATGGTGCGTCAGGCGCTGGATCTCGCTGGAGTCGCCCCGTGAGCACACCGACCGACCACGCGGCCGGAGAGCTGCGCATCCTGCCCGTCACCGGGCTGCCCGAATTCCGGCCCGGCGACGACCTCGCCGAGCACATCGCCCGCTGCGCGCCTTGGTTGGCCCACGGTGACGTGCTGGTGGTCACCAGCAAGATCGTCGCCAAGGTCGAGGGACGCATCGTGGAAGCGCCGCTGGACCCCGAGGAGCGCGACGCGGTCCGGCGCAGGCTCGTCGACCAGGAGGCGGTGCGAGTGCTCGCCCGTAAGGGCCGCACCCTGATCACCGAGAACAAGCTGGGCATCGTGCAGGCGGCCTCCGGTGTCGACGGCTCGAACGTGGAGAAAGGCGAGCTCGTGCTGTTGCCCACCGACCCGGACGCCAGCGCCAAGGCGCTGCGCGCCGCGCTCGCCGATCGGCTGGGCGTGACGGTCGCGGTGGTCGTCACCGACACGATGGGCCGAGCCTGGCGCAATGGGCAGACCGACGCGGCCATCGGCGCCGCGGGCTTACGGGTGCTGCACGACTACGCGGGCGCGGTCGACGGCCAGGGCAACGAGCTTTTCGTCACCCAGGTGGCCGTGGCGGACGAGCTGGCCGCCGCCGCGGACCTGGTCAAGGGCAAGCTCGGGGGTGTCCCGGTCGCCGTAGTGCGCGGGCTGCCGATCGTCGACGACGGATCGGGCGCCGCCGATCTCCTGCGCGGCGGCATCGACGACCTGTTCTGGCTGGGCACCGCGGAGGCCATCGAACGCGGTCGCAAGGAGGCGATCCTCCTGCGTCGCTCGATTCGCCAGTTCGCCGACGTGCCGGTCGATCCCGAACTGATCCGCTCGGCCGTGTCGGTCGCGCTGACCGCCCCCGCTCCGCACCACACCCGTCCCGTGCGGTTCGTCTGGCTGCGCACGCCGGAGCTGCGCGCTCGTCTGCTCGAGGCGATGGCGGAGAAATGGCGCACCGACCTGACCGCGGACGGCCTGCCGCCGGAGCGGATCGAGCGCAGGGTCGCGCGTGGGCGCATTCTGTTCGACGCACCCGAGGTGATCATTCCGTTCTGTGTGCCGGACGGCGCGCACGACTACCCGGACGAGCGCAGGCGAGCGAACGAACGCACCATGTTCACCGTCGCGGTGGGCGCGGCGGTGCAGGGCCTGCTGGTCGCCTTGGCCACCGAGGGCATCGGCAGCTGCTGGATCGGGTCGACGATCTTCGCCCCCGAGGTCACCCGGGACGTGCTGGGCGTGGCCGAGGACTGGAGTCCGCTGGGCGCCATCGCCATCGGTCATCCGCTCGAAGAGCCGACCCCGCGGCAGCCGGCGGGCGCGGGGTCCGGGCTGGTCGAGCTGTGAAGCGCCTCGACTCCGCAGTGCGAGAGTGTCGCCGGTGAGCGCGGAGTCGCTGCACGCTTCGGCCACCGAGTTGCTCGAGACCTGGTGTCCCGGAACAGATCCGGAGCGATCGTTGCGGGAAGCGATGCTGGCCTTCCTCGGTTCGGCCCCGCGTGGTTGCCTGCGTGAACACGCGCCGGGCCACATCACCGCCTCCGCGGTCGTCTTCTCCCACGACGGCCGCGAGGTGCTGCTCACTCTGCACCCGCGAGTCGGACGCTGGATCCAGCTCGGCGGCCACTGCGAAGAGCGGGACGAGACGGTCGCGGGCGCCGCGCTCCGCGAAGCGACCGAGGAATCCGGCATCGCGAACCTACGGCTGGAACCAGGGCTCTACGGTGCCCAGGCGCATCCGATCACCTGCTCGCTCGGTGTCCCCACCAGACACCTCGACCTGCTGTTCCGCATCACCGCCCCCGCGGGCGCGATCCCGGTACGCAGCCACGAATCCACCGACCTGCGCTGGTGGCCGGTGAACGCACTACCCGCCGACGCCGACGTGCTGCTGCGCTGAGTCGGTCCCGTCATCCCACGCCGAGCCCTGGGCGGAGTTGTCTCCGGCCGGGGCTCGGTTCGTTGGACCCGGAGGCGCGTTTACAAATTGCGTGATTTGTCTAGATATGTGACAAATGTACGTCTATCGTCCAGAAGTGAGGTAATGCACGTCACATGTGGCGTGCCCTTCGGGAATGGAGACAACGATGTCGACGCACGCGGACATGTCCGCTCAGCCGGTGGAGGTGCCGGCCTGGCGGGATCGCAAGCGCTATATGTGGCTGTGGGGTTTGTTCGCTCCAGCCGGCCTGTTCATCATCGGTCTGCCGCTGATCTGGGGGCTGAACGAGTTGGGCTGGCATCGCCTCGCGCAGGTGCCGTTCTGGCTCGGACCCATCCTGGTCTACGTGTTGATCCCGATCGCGGACATCTTCTTCGGCCCGGACGGCGACAACCCGCCGGATGAGGTGATGGAGTACCTGGAGAACGACAAGTACTACCGCTACCTCACCTACCTGTACCTGCCGTTCCAATACGCCACGCTGGTGATGGCGGCCTATCTGATCACCGCCGACAACGTGAGCTGGCTCGGCATCGACGGCGGGCTGCACCTGGTGGACAAGATCGGGCTGGCGATCACGGTCGGCATGATCGGCGGCATCGGTATCAACACCGCACACGAACTCGGCCACAAGAAGGTGGACCTGGAGCGCTGGCTGTCGCGGATCGCACTGGCCCAGTCGTTCTACGGGCACTTCTACATCGAGCACAACCGCGGCCACCACGTGCGCGTCGCGACGCCCGAGGACCCGGCGAGTTCCCGTGTCGGGGAGACGTTCTGGGCCTTCTGGCCGCGCACGGTATGGGGCAGCCTGAAGTCGTCCTGGCAGCTGGAGAAGGCCCGGCTGGACCGGCTCGGCAAGAAGCCGTGGAGCCTGCGCAACGAAGTACTCAGCGCCTGGCTGATGTCGGCGGCGCTGTTCACGGCCTTGGTCGCGGTGTTCGGCATCGAGCTGCTGCCGTACCTGATCTTGCAAGCCGTGGTGGGATTCAGCCTGCTGGAGGCGGTCAACTATCTGGAGCACTACGGCCTGGTGCGGCAGCGCGCGTCGAGCGGCCGGTACGAGCGGCCCGCCCCGGTGCACAGCTGGAACAGCGACCACATCGTCACCAATATCTTCCTGTATCACCTGCAGCGGCACAGCGATCATCACGCCTATCCGACCCGCCGCTACCAGACGCTGCGCAGCTGGGACGGCGCGCCCAACCTGCCGAGCGGCTATGCCAGCATGATCATGCTCGCCTACTTCCCGCCGCTGTGGCGTCGCGTCATGGACAAGCGTGTGCTCGCGCACTATGACGGTGACATCACCCGGGCCAATATAGATCCCGGCAAGCGGGAGAAAGTGCTGGCGCGCTACGGCTCGGGTCAGGCGGAAAACGCTGCCGGAAAGGACGCGGCGTGAAAGCGTATCGCTGCCCCGTCTGTGACTACGTCTTCGACGAGGCGAAAGGTGAGCCGCACGAAGGTTTCCCGCCGGGCACCCGGTGGGAGACGGTGCCGGAGGACTGGTGCTGCCCGGATTGCGGTGTGCGGGAGAAAATCGACTTCGAACCGATAGGGGCCACGAAATGAACGAGTACAAGCTCTATCAATGCATCCAGTGCGGCTTCGAATACGACGAAGCCGAGGGCTGGCCGGAGGACGGCATCGCGCCGGGAACCCGCTGGGACGACATTCCCGACGACTGGACCTGTCCGGACTGCGGCGCCGCAAAGGCGGATTTCTTCATGGTCGAAATCGAACGGTCGTGAGATTTTGACTGCGGCAGGCGCCCGTGACAGTGTCGCGGGTATGCCGCGCACCGGAACCAGGATTCCCTACCAGGAGGCCGCGCGGGACCTGCTGCGGACGTCGGTCCTGGACGCGATGCGCGAGCTGCTCACCGAGCGGGATTGGTCCAAGATCACGCTCGGCGACGTCGCGGCCAGGGCGGGCGTGAGCAGGCAGACCCTGTACAACGAGTTCGGTTCACGCGGCGGCCTCACCCAGGCCTACGCCCTGCGCCTGGCCGACTTCCTGGTCGATCATGTCGACGCCGCCATCAACGGCAACGTCGGTGACGTCCGCGCGGCGTTCCGCGACGGCATGGCGAACTTCTTCTTCGACGCGGCCTCCGACCCGCTGGTGCAGTCGCTGGTCGCGGGTGAAGTGAAGCTGGATCTGCTGCGCCTGATCACCCTGGACGCGGGGCCGTTGCTCGAGCACGCGACCGAGCGGCTGTCGCTCGCCTTCCAGCACAGCTGGGTGGCGTCGACGGCGGCCGAATCGGACGTCATCGCGCACGCGCTGGTGCGGGTCGCCCTCAGTTACATCCCCACTCCGCCCGCTCCGGGGCGGGACGCGCCCGCGGAATTGAGCGCGCTGCTGAGTCCCTACGTCGAAGCGATCCTCGCCGCGCGCGTGCGGAGCTGAGCCCGGGCAAGCAACCGGCTCGCGACTGGCGCATATGCAGCACATTGAAAACCGACTGCGCGGCTTGTAATAGCGATCGGGTTTCAACCGACGGCACGGGTGTAACGGACGGCAAGCCAACAAGTATTCTCAGTCGACGGTGTCCGGGTCTTCTTTGAGTGGGGCAAAAGTGCAAACGGTTGGCAAATCGGCGGGATCGCCCGATTCCAAACGCCATCTGTGGGTTCTCGGCTTGCTTCCGCCTGCGTCCGCGTTGCTGCCATCGCAATTGGTGCTGCATACCGGACTCGATGTCTTCTGGTGGATCGGCCCGATCATCGTGCTGATCGTGATCCCGCTGCTGGACTGGTCGATCGGCGTGGACGGCACCAATCCGAGGGACGAGGACTACGAGCGGCTCTCCAACGACCGGTACTACCGGTGGTGCACCTATCTGATGCTCCCCGTGCAGCTGATCGGCTTGGTGATCGCGAGTTACATGTGGGCCGGGGACGAACTGAGCGTGGTCGACAAGCTGGGTCTGGCCGCCACTCTCGGATTCGTCAGCGGTATCGGCATCAACGCCGCCCACGAGCTCGGGCACCGGGTCGAGCGCCTGGAGCGCTGGCTGGCCAAGATCGCGCTCGCCCAGTCCGGATACGGGCACTTCTTCGTCGAGCACAATCGCGGCCATCACGTGCGGGTGGCTACTCCGGAGGATCCGGCCAGCGCGCGCCTCGGCGAGTCGCTGTGGGAGTTCTTGCCGCGCAGCGTGTCCGGAAGTTTCCGCTCGGCGATCGCCTTGGAGCGCGAGCGGCTCGCACGCAAGGGCAAGAGTTGGTGGAGCGTGCAGAACCACATCCTGCAGGCCTGGTCGATGACGCTCGTGCTGTTCGGCGCCTTGGTCGCGGCGTTCGGCTACCAGGTGCTGCCCTGGCTGCTGTTGCAGGCCGTGATCGGCTTCGGCCTGCTGGAGACGGTGAACTACGTCGAGCACTACGGCCTGCTGCGGGCGCGCCGCCCGAACGGCAGGTACGCCCGCTGCTCGCCGCGCGACAGCTGGAACAGCGACCACCTGGTCACCAACATCTTCCTGTTCCACCTGCAGCGGCACAGCGATCACCACGCCAACCCGGGCCGCCGCTACCAGACGCTGCGCACCTCCGAGCAGGCCCCGCAACTGCCCGCGGGCTACGCCGCCATGATCGTGCTGGCCGCCGTCCCGCCGCTGTGGCGGCGGATAATGGACGGCCGCGTCCTCGCCCACTACGGCGGCGACATCACACTGGCGAACATTCAGCCGCGTAAGCGGCGTCGCATCCTGGCGGCCCGCGGCGTCACGGCGTGAGCCGAGTCCGAGGCCGGTCCGCCCGTGGGAGGGACGGCCGCGTAAACCGCACCCCGTCGTGAGCGACTAGCCTTGCCTCGGTACTTGCCGAACCAGGAGAGGCTGATGACCACCTCAGAACTTCGCACGTCGTTGACCGCCGATGTCCGCAACGGCATCGACTACAAGGTGGCGGATCTGTCGCTGGCCGATTTCGGCCGCAAAGAGATCCGTCTGGCCGAACACGAGATGCCCGGTCTGATGGCGCTGCGCCGTGAGTACGCCGAGGTGCGGCCGCTGCAGGGTGCGCGCATCTCCGGCTCGCTGCACATGACCGTGCAGACCGCGGTGCTGATCGAGACCCTGACCAGCCTCGGCGCCGAGGTCCGCTGGGCCTCCTGCAACATCTTCTCCACCCAGGACCACGCGGCGGCCGCCGTGGTCGTCGGCCCCAACGGCACCGTCGAGGAGCCGAAGGGCACCCCGGTGTTCGCCTGGAAGGGCGAGACCCTGGAGGAGTACTGGTGGGCCGCCGAGCAGATGCTCACCTGGCCGGGCGAGCCGGCCAACATGATCCTCGACGACGGCGGCGACGCCACCATGCTCGTGCTGCGCGGCGCGCAGTTCGAGAAGTCGGGCGTGGTGCCGCCGGAGGACGAGGACCACTCGGCCGAGTACAAGGTCTTCTTGAACCTGCTGCGCGAGCGCTTCGAGTCCGATCGCGGCAAGTGGAGCAAGATCGCCGAATCGGTGCGCGGCGTCACCGAGGAGACCACCACCGGCGTGCTGCGGCTCTACCAGTTCGCGGCGGCGGGCGAACTGGTGTTCCCCGCGATCAACGTCAACGACTCGGTCACCAAGAGCAAGTTCGACAACAAGTACGGCACCCGCCACTCGCTGATCGACGGCATCAACCGCGGCACCGACGTGCTCATCGGCGGCAAGAAGATATTGATCTGCGGCTACGGCGATGTCGGCAAGGGCTGCGCGGAATCGCTTGCCGGACAGGGCGCCCGGGTGCAGGTCACCGAGATCGACCCGATCAACGCGCTGCAGGCGCTGATGGACGGCTACGACGTGGTGACCGTGGAGAAGGCGATCGGCGAGGCCGACATCGTCATCACCGCGACCGGCAACAAGGACATCATCACCCTCGACCACATGAAGGCGATGAAGGACCAGGCCATCCTCGGCAACATCGGTCACTTCGACAACGAGATCGACATGGCGGCGCTGGAGCGTTCCGGCGCAACGAAATTGACGATCAAGCCGCAGGTCGACCTGTGGACGTTCAAGGAATCCGGCCGCTCGATCCTGGTGCTGTCGGAGGGGCGTCTGCTCAACCTCGGCAACGCGACCGGCCACCCCTCGTTCGTGATGTCGAACAGCTTCTCCAACCAGGTGATCGCGCAGATCGAGCTGTGGACCAAGCCGGAGGAGTACGACAACGAGGTCTACCGGCTGCCGAAGCACCTGGACGAAAAGGTCGCGCGCATCCACGTCGAAGCGCTCGGCGGCGAGCTGACCAAGCTCACCAAGGACCAGGCCGAGTACATCGGCGTCGACGTCGAGGGTCCGTACAAGCCGGATCACTACCGCTACTGAACGCGCAGCCGGTGTCCCGTCGACGGTCGGCGGGACACCGGAGCCCGCCACCTCGCGCCCGCTCGCAGCGCCCGGCATCCACGCTGGTCAGCCGCTGCGGGCGTCCGGTGTGAGGCGGGGTAGTGTGCCTGGTCATGGGAGTGCTGATAGCGGTCGAAGGACTCGACGGCGCCGGTAAGCGGACGCTGATCGAGCGGGTGGTCGCCGATCTGCGTGGTCGCGGACTGCGCGTCGCGACGATGGCCTTCCCGCGCTACCGCGTCTCGGTGCACGCCGATCTGGCCGCCGAGGCGCTGCGCGGCGCGCACGGCGACCTCGCGGGCTCGGTCAGCGGCATGGCTCTGCTGTTCGCGCTGGACCGCGCGGACGCCGCGGACGAGCTGTCGAAACTGTTGGCCGACAACGATGTTGTGCTACTGGATCGCTATGTCGCTTCCAACGCCGCCTATTCGGCCGCCCGGCTGGGGCAGTCGGCGGACGGCGAAATCGTGTCATGGGTGGGCGAATTGGAGTTCGGCAGATTCGCTCTGCCCGAGCCCGCGCTGCAAGTGTTGCTGGACGTGCCCACCGAGCTCGCCGCCGAGCGTGCCCGCAGGCGTGGCGAACTCGACGCCGAACGCGCGCCCGACGCCTACGAACGCGACGGCGGTCTGCAGCATCGCACCGGCGCGGTGTACCGTGAGCTGGCCGAACGCGACTGGCGCGGACCCTGGTGGACATACCGATCCGACGACGGTCCGGCTACGCTGGCCGCGCGCATCGCCGAAATCGTTGGTCGATAAGGTTGGTTGTGCCGCGGGTTCGCACCAGTGTTGGCGTGGCGGCCCGATCCTGGCCTGGGAGATGACAACATAGTAGTTATGAAGCCGAAGATTCTGGTCGTCGACGACGATATGGCACTCGCTGAGATGCTCACGATCGTCTTGCGCGGGGAAGGGTTCGACCCGCACGTGGTCGGCGACGGCACACAGGCCCTGGCGGCGGTTCGCGAGATCCGCCCCGATTTGGTGCTGCTGGACCTGATGCTGCCCGGCATGAACGGCATCGACGTGTGCCGTGTGCTGCGGGCCGATTCCGGAGTTCCGATCGTGATGCTCACGGCGAAGACCGACACGGTCGACGTCGTGCTCGGTCTGGAGTCCGGTGCCGACGATTACATCGTCAAGCCCTTCAAGCCGAAGGAGTTGGTCGCCCGGGTGCGGGCTCGTCTGCGCCGCACCGAGGAGGAGCCCGCCGAGCTGCTGTCGATCGCCGATATCGTGATCGATGTGCCCGCGCACAAGGTCAGCCGTGGTGGCGCGCAGATCTCCCTGACGCCGCTCGAGTTCGACCTGCTCGTCGCCCTGGCCCGCAAGCCGCGCCAGGTGTTCACCCGTGAGGTCCTGCTCGAGCAGGTCTGGGGCTACCGGCACGCCGCCGACACCCGCCTGGTGAACGTCCATGTGCAGCGGTTGCGGGCGAAGGTGGAGAAGGATCCCGAGAACCCGGAGATCGTGCTGACCGTCCGCGGTGTCGGTTACAAGGCCGGACCGCCGTGATCCATGGCGTCTTCGCGCGTCTGGAACGATCGCTGGCTCCGGTGGTGGCCTGGTTCCAAGCGGTCGGCATTGCCCTAGGCCACCTGTGGCGTCGTTCGCTGCAGTTGCGCGTCATCGTGTCCACGCTGACGCTCTCGCTGATCGTCATCACGATCCTCGGTGTGGTGCTGACCAGCCAGATCACCGACCGGCTGCTGGACGCCAAGATCAACGCGGCGGTCGAGGAGATGGACCGTGCGCGTAACACGGTGGAGAGCCAGCTGGCCGGTGTGCACGACATCGGTGCTCAACCGCAGCGGCTGGAAGAGGCTCGCAACGCACTGTCCAACCGCGGCGGCAGCGGCCAGTCCACCGGCGCCGCGGGCAGCTTCGTCTCGGCGCTGAGCGTCATCGGCGGGATGCCGCCGCAGCAGATCCCTCGCGGCCCGATCCAGGAGGTGCCCGACGAGCTGCGCCGGTTCGTGCAGCGCAACCAGGTCAGCTACCAGTTCGCCACCGTCGAGGACGCGGATGGCTACAGCGGTCGCGCGCTGATCATCGGCAGCCCGAGCGCCGAGGTCCCGACCCTGGAGATCTACCTGATCTTCCCGCTGGCCAACGAGGAACGCAGCCTGTCGCTGATGCGCGGCACCATGCTGGTCGGCGGCATCGTGCTGCTGGTCCTGCTGGCCGCGATCACCGCGCTGGTCACCAGGCAGGTGGTGCTTCCGATCCGCTCCGCGGCCAGGATCGCCGGCCGGTTCGCCGACGGCAGGCTCAAGGAACGCATGCTGGTACGCGGCGAGGACGACATGGCTCGGCTGGCCCAGGCGTTCAACGAGATGGCCGAGAGCCTGTCCAACCAGATCACCCAGCTGGAGGAATTCGGCAATCTGCAGCGCCGGTTCACCTCCGACGTCAGCCACGAGTTGCGCACACCGCTCACCACCGTGCGCATGGCCGCCGACCTGATCCACGGCAGCAGCGACGACCTCGACCCCGCCCTGGCCCGCAGCGCCGAGTTGCTGGTCAACGAGCTGGACCGGTTCGAGGGCCTGCTCAACGACCTGCTGGAGATCAGCAGGCACGACGCGGGCGTCGCCGAACTCCAGGTCGAATCGCTGGACGTGCGGATGTGCGCGCGGGCCGCGATCTCGACCGTGCGCCACCTCGCCAAGGACGCCGGGGTGGAGATCATCAGCGACATGCCGGAGGATCCGCTCGTCGCCGAGGTCGATCCGCGCCGGGTGGAGCGGGTGCTGCGCAATCTGCTCGCCAACGCGATCGACCACAGCGAGGGCAAGCCGGTGCTGATCCGGATGCGGGGCGACGTCGAGAGCAACGCGGTCGCCGTCGTCGTGCGGGACCAGGGCGTCGGCCTGCGCCCCGGCGAGGAGAAGCTGGTCTTCAACCGGTTCTGGCGTTCGGACCCGTCTCGCATGCGCCGCTCCGGCGGCACCGGCCTCGGTCTGTCGATCAGCGTGGAGGACGCGAACCTGCACGAAGGCAGACTCGAAGCCTGGGGTGAGGTCGGGATCGGCGCCAGCTTCCGCCTGACGCTGCCGCTGGTGCGCGGTAAGAAGCTCGGTCCGAGCCCGCTTCCGCTGGAGCCCGCGCGCAAGACGATGCACGTGGTGGAGCCGGAACCGCCCGCCGATCGCGACACGACGGATACGGCGCGGCCGGTCGCCGCCGAGCCGGGCGCCGCGCAGGTGACCGACGCCGCGCCACAGGGCGCGCACGCGGGCACCTCCGATCCGGTCGGCGTGCGTGCGGAGCGCGCGAGCGAGGCGGCCGAGACCGATAGCGATGAGCTGGACGGCGCGGACGTCGAAGGCGGCGCGGCCGCGGAGCCGAGCGTGAGCGAGTCGTCAGGAGCGGCCGACGGTACGGCGACGCCCACCGACAGCGCCGCGGCCGAAGAGCCGCCCGCGTCCGGGTTGAACGGATCGCCCGCCTCGGAGTCGGCGCAGACCGGGGGCGGCGCGGCGCGCGAACCGGGGGACGTACAGTCATGAGAATGCGTGTCGGATCTGCGCGGATGCGGCGGCTGACCGTATTGACAGCGGCGGTCCTCGCGGTCGTGGTGCCGCTCACCGCCTGTGCCAGCCTCCCCGAGTCCTCCGCGCCGGAGGCACTGGGCACCATCAATCGTGAGCCCACCTCCGAGGGCCCGCCGGCCCCGCTGGCCAACCGCGATCCGGATCTGCTGCTGCGCGATTTCCTTCAGGCCACCGCCGATCCGGCCAACCGGCATCTGGCCGCAAGGCAATACATGACCCCTGCGGCCTCCACCCAGTGGGACGACGCGGCGGGCACGGTCATCGTCGAGAAACCGGACACCCTGCGGGAGTCGCGTTCCGGGGACAAGGCCAACTATCTGATCCGCGCGCGCAAGGTCGGCGAGCTGTCCGCAGACGGCGGGTATCGGCCCAACGACGACATTCCGTTCGTCGAGAACAAGATCGAGCTGACCAAGATCAACGGTGAGTGGCGCATCGACGAGTTGCCCGACGGCGTGGTCATGGACTCCACCGCGTTCTTCAAGTCCTACCGCCGCTACGCGCTGTACTTCATCGATCCGGGCGGCAATATGGTCGTGCCGGACCTGCGCTGGCTCGCGGTGCCGAAAGCACAGCTGACCCAGCGATTGATCAGCTCGCTGCTGGAGGGGCCGCAGCCCGCGCTGGCGTCGGTGCTGCACAGTGAGCTGACGCCGCCGATCGCGCTGCGCGGGGCGATCACCAAGGCCAACGGTGATCCCGACGGCGTCGGCATCGGGCTCGGCGGTGTCCGGATCGACTTCGCGGGCGCGTCGGCGCTGAATCCGCGCGAGCGCGAACTGCTGGCCGCGCAGGTGGTACTCACCTTGTCCAGCGCCGACATCCTCGGGCCGTACATGCTGTTTGCCGACGGCAAGCCGCTGGACGAGCGCTTCGCCGCGAACGGCTGGAGCGTGGCGGACGTGCAGCAGTTCAATCCGGCGACCGCCGCGCGCAACCAGGTCGGGCTGCACGCGCTGCGCGGCGGCGGGCTGGTGCAGATCGCCGACAACGGCGGTATCACTCCCGCTCCCGGCTACTTCGGCGGAGTGAACAACCTGCAGTCGGCGACGCTGTCCGCGGACGGTCAGCTCGTCGCCGCGGTGGCGGAAGCCGGACGACCGCCGGGCGCGCCGTCGCGGATCTTGATGGTCGGCACCTACGGCGGCAACGCTTTTCCGGTGGCCGATGGCTTCACCATCACCCGGCCCTCGTGGACGGCGGACGGCAGCGCGGCATGGGCGGTGGTCGACGGTGACCGGGTCATCCGCGCGGTCAACGACCGCGGCACCGGAAACGTCTCGATTCAGAACGTCGACATCTCGAGGTTGACGGCGGCATCCTCGGCCACGGCGCCCCGGCTACCGATCACCGAACTCCGGATCTCCCGGACCGGGGCGCGGGCGGCGATGATCGCCGACGGCCGGGTGTACGTCGCGGTCGTCGCGCCCCAACCGGACGGGAAGCTGGCGCTGACCTCGGCGGTACCCGTCGGTGTCGGACTCAGCACGGCCGCGGTGTCGGTGGACTGGCTGGACGCGGACACGATCATCATCGCGCGCGAGGGGAATGTGGACCCCGTGAGCACGGTGTCGGTGGACGGCTCGGAGCCGACCCCGCTGACGTCGCAAAATCTCACCGCACCGGTGCGCTCCGTGAGCGCGAGCCCCGACCACCAGTACGTCGCCGACTCACGCGCGGTGCTGGAGCTGACCTCCGCCCCGGACCAAGGACAGCCCTACTGGCGTGAGGTGCCGGGTCTGGGCGCGAACGCCACGCCCGTCCTGCCCGGCTGAGCGGCGACCTGTCACGAGTACGCGATGTTGGCCGCACGTCGCACTGCGGAAGACTCGCTCACACTCGGAAGAATCCGGCGCGGGCGCGCATGGCGGTTCGAGCAGGGTGGCGAGCGCAGCCGTAAAAGTCTTCGCCGCAAGGGCATAACGTTCTGCCAGGTGCATCGCTGTCGACATGATCGACGCGCTTCTGTCAGGGGGCGGGCGCACACTCGGTCGATGCGAACCCTGCTCGATCTGGTGTTGCCCGCCTCCTGTGCGGGCTGCGGACGTTCCGGAGCCGATTGGTGCGCCGACTGCGCCGTCACGTTGGCCGGTCCGCCGGTGCGGGTGTGGCCGCGCAACGACCCGGGCATTCCGTGCTGGGCGCTGGGGCCGTACGCAGGGCCCGCACGGCGGGCGGTGCTCGCCGCCAAGGAACGGGGGCGGCGGGATCTGGCGCTGCCACTGGGAAAGGCGTTCGCGGGCGCGCTCGCCGAACTGCGTTCGCCGGGTGTGCCGTTGGTACTGGTGCCCGCGCCGAGCCGACGCGTGGCGGCCCGGCGCCGGGGCGGCGATCCGGTGCTTCGCTCGGCGTCGGTAGCTACCCGATGGCTGCCCAACTGCCGAGTGGTGCCGGTGTTGCGAGTGGGGCAAGGGGTGCGCGATTCGGTGGGCTTGACACCCGCCGAGCGCGCTCGCAACCTGAAGGGGCGGGTGACCACGACGCCCGGCCCCGCCGCGGACTGGGGAGTACCGGCGAATGCCGAGGTAGTGCTGCTCGACGACGTGCTGACCACCGGTGCGACGGCCTTCGAGTCGGTGCGCGCGCTACAGCGCGCGGGGTTGCCGACACGTGGCGTTCTGGTTACTTGTGCTGCTTGACTCCGGGAAATTTGCGTGAACACTGGCGATCAGCCCGTCGGCGGACTAGCGTCGCGGACACACACCCGAACCGCAAGTTTGGAGGTGGCGCCTCGGACGTCTAGTGCCGAGCAATCGTCGTTCGGCACGGTTCAATCCCGCCGCACTGGAATCGGTCGGTGCGGCCAGATCCGGGAGGTACGCGTGACGACTTCTTCACGACCTTCAGTGAAAGATCCCGCTGCTTCGATGCTGGAGCCCAGCACACAGGAAGCACTCGAGCAACCCACTGCGGAACCACCACGGGGGCCGCGCAGCGACATCGTGGTGAAGGGCCGCAACGTCGAGGTGCCCGATCATTTTCGTATTTACGTCGCGGAAAAACTCTCCCGATTAGAACGCTTCGACCCGTCGATCTTCCTCTTCGACGTCGAGCTGTTCCACGAGCGCAATCGTCGTCAGCGCAAGAACTGTCAGCGCGTCGAAATCACCGCGCGCGGAAAGGGGCCCGTCGTGCGGGCCGAGGCCTGTGCGGACAGCTTCTACGCCGCATTCGAGTCGGTGACCGCGAAGATGGAGAGCAGGCTGCGCCGCACCAAGGACCGGCGCCGGGTGCACTACGGCGACAAGACGCCGCTGTCGGTCGCCCAGGCCACTGCCGATCTGGTGGACGACTCCCTGTTCGACCGGCTCGCCGAGTCCGGCGCGGCCCACGCGCACCAAGAGCGGGAACCGGATTATGCGGAGGGTCCCGGCCACATCGTGCGCACGAAGGAGCACGCGGCGACGCCCATGTCCGTCGATGACGCCCTGTACCAAATGGAGCTCGTCGGCCACGACTTCTTCCTGTTCCAGGACAAAGAGACCGATCGGCCTTCGGTGGTCTACCGTCGTCACGCCTTCGACTACGGCCTGATCCGCCTGGCCTGACGAAACGGAAACCACCCGTCCCCACTTCTCCGGGCATTCGGCTCACCGGCCGGATGCCCGGAGATTTTCGTCGGCGCGCCGTCGGCGGGCCAGCGGCGGGCCAGCGCGAGCAGCAGCCGCAGATCCGAGTCGATGTCGCCGACGGGCAGGCGCACGGGCAGGCCGGACTGCCGCGGGGTCACGGCCGCGCCGTTCGTCTTCGCGGCGATGGCCCGCACGATCTGTTCCACGTAGTCCGGTTCGCTCGTCTCGCCGGGCAGGTAGTGCCGCAGGTGCATGAGGGCATCGCGGATCTCCACCGTCATCCGGATCAGCCGCGCTTCGGATCCGAGGGGGATGTCCGGCTCGAGCACGACCTCGGGCACGGCCGCGGTGAGATCGCGCCACAACGGCCGCAGGCGACGGCAGTACCGTCCGGCGCGGTCCCAGCCCGCGCGGGCCCGCAGCCCGGCGAGCAGCGGCACGGCGAGCAGCGCGGCGCCGAGCGTCGAGGCGGCGAAAGTCGGTGCCGCCCAGCGCACCATGGCCGGGTCAGCGGCCGTGCCGGGCGCCGCCAGCCGCACGGCGGAGACGACCAGGCCCGCGGAACCGACGACCAGCGTCGCCAACAGGGTCGCGTAGACGATCCGTTCGGCGGCGGTGGATTCGTCCGAGCGCAATTCGCGCAGTGCCGCGCGCCAGGCCAGCCGACCGGCGGCGAGCAGCGGAAGCCACAGGATCGACCAGACCACTACCGTCGGCCAGTCCGATGCTTGCCCCAGCAGCCTGCCCTCCTGTCGCGCCGGAGTGCCGACGGCAAGGATGATCGCGCCGCCCACCAGTCCGGCGAGGTCGTAGACCCGCTGCCGAGCCGATGCGGAGACCGGGTCGGCGCCCGACCACAGCCGGGCCGCACCGTACAGACCGGCCACCTCCATCAGCAGTGTGACCATCGAAAGTTGGTGCAGCAGACTGCCGATCCCCGGAGCGACGCCGCGCTCGAGCAGGACCAGCGTGGCCGTACCCCACAACAAGGCTCGATTGAGCAGCCGATCGACAGCGGCGTGGTGCAGCACGATCAACCGTCCGAGGACGACCACCGCGACGAACACGATCAGCGGTATCGCGATCGGCGCGGGGATCGGCGAGTTCACCGCCGCCGGTCGCGGAAGAACGTGCGGTGCAGCAGCGAATCGCGACGCGGTGGACGCATGGCGTGCAGCATCACCATGTCGGCGAAGGTCTCCGCGTCGCGCTCGCGCAAGGTGCCGTAGTCGGTACGGCCGAGCACGTGGGCGATCGACTCGGGCGAGATCGAGGGCAGCAGGTCGGCGACCGCCGCCACCGTCGGCGTGCCCGCGGGCGGCTCACCGGGTCGGTGCTGCTCCGGGCCGTGCCCGAGCAGCATGTGCCCGAGTTCGTGCACGATGATGTGCTCGGCGTGCCATTCGGTGGTGTCCGCGCCGTAGACGATGACGTCGCTGTCCTGCTTCGCGATCCACAGGCCGCTGCCCGTGCCGCAACCGGTGCCCGCGAGTAGCGCGGTATCGATCGGCAACAGGCTGATGCTGCGACCACGGTGCGCCGCAACGGCATCGAGGTAGGTCTGCAGATTCCATGGGTGGGGTATCGGGAGGTCCCGGGTCAAGCTCCGGAACCGGGCCTGGATGGCCATGTGATCGGTCTCCTACAAAAGCTCAGTGGCCCATGTAGGAAAGCATGCTACCGACTCGGCGGCACCGATCCTTCTGTGCTCTGGATGATCCTGGCGAGCATGGCCCGATCGATGTTCGAACCGCGCAGCGCGACGCTGGCGACGTTCGCGTCGCGCATGGTGGCGAGGAGTTCGAGTTCCCGGTCGATCGCGTCCGCCGCCGGTCCACGGGTGAGCAGATAGTCGGCCGCCACGCCGAAGCTGCGAGCCACCGCCGCGAGGATCTCCACATCGACTGTGGCGCCCGCGTTCCGGTCGTCGAACTCGCCGTCGCGCAGGCGCTCCAGATAACCGGGCGGCACCGTGCGACCGAGGAATTCGCCGATCTGCTCGGCGACGGATTCGGTGCTGCGTTCCGGTGCGTTGCGCGGATGCACGACGGAGAACAGCCGATTTATCTTGTGGCTGAGGGTCAGCTCCGGGCGATTCGATCCGTGGTCGGTCATGGCTGCCTCGTCACTCGCCGTTTCGAACCGCTGTCGTGGCCAGGTTGGCCGCCAGCCAGCGTGCGCGGAACCGGGCTTCGGTCGCTGCATCGATATCCTCCGATCGACCGGCCAGCCAGCGGCGGTACCGGCGTTCCTGTAGCTCGTCGGGGTCGCTGGACTCCGCGGGGACCGCGAGCAAGTGCGCGAAGGCCATTTCCACCAACGGATGCAACTGCCTGCCCGGCCCACCGTTGCGTTCGAGCATGGCGGTCGCGTATCGCGCCGACAGCTTGGAGACCACCCGGTTGAGTTCCGCGATCGCGGCGACCACCTGCGGGTCGGTGGTGCGACCATGCTCGACGGCGTCGTTGAGACTGCCCGATGCCGCGAGAAGGCCGGTGAGGTCGGAGATTTCGAAGCGGATCGCGTCCGGCCCCGCCACCACCGAGTCGCCCGCGCCGCGCGCGGCGTTCGCGGGTTCGTCGGCGGCGGGTACGCCGCCCGCGTAGGTGCGTGCGGCACTGCCCGGCAGCCATCGCAGCGGCGCGTCGAGCTTGTTCAGCGTCTGCATGCTGATGGTCGCATCGCCGTCCTCGATCTTCCTGATGGTCGGCGCCGAAGGTCCTCCGAGGTCGCCGATCTGTAGCTGGGTGAGACCGAGCTCGTCCCGGCGTTCTTTGATGATTCGCCCGAATCTCTTCTGCCGCGACAGCTCCGAAGGGCTATGCATAGTGTGCTCATGGTAAGCGGATAGGAGGCTGAAGGCAAACCAATAGAAACTATTTGGAAAATCAGTCGAAAGTTTGTTACGGTTCTTTGCGTCGGATGACGGAGCGCATGCGACGGTTCCGGGGCGGGCAGGGGCGGGCGTCTCGGTTCGTCGCGCAACGGCGCGCGGCGGACCGGTGCAGCGGCGGTGGAGGGGATCGTCGCTGCGTCGGGGTTCACCGTCGGCGAAGGGGGTCGACGGTGAACTTACTTTGCAGTAAGTTTGGTGGTCCGAGGCTTTCGAAAGGAAATCGCATGGCTACCAGAGCTGCTCGCCGTGCTGTGATCGTGTCCGGTGCGCGCACGCCGTTCCTGCGTGCGTTCACCGGATACACCCGGATGGACTCCATCGCGCTGGCCGACGCCGCGGTCCGGGGACTGCTGGAGCGCACCGGGCTCCCCGGCGCGGAAGTGGAGGCGATCGTGTGGGGCGGGGTCATCCTGCCGAGTGCGGCGCCGAACATCGCCCGCGAAATCGCGTTGGACCTGCCGCTGGACGCGGGCTGTGAGGGCTACACCGTGACCAGGGCTTGCGCCTCCGGTCTGCAGGCGGTCACCTCGGCGGCGGCCGCGATCGAGCGGGGCGAATACGACGTCATGATCGCCGGCGGCAGCGATTCCACCTCCAACGCGGAGGTCAAGCTGCCGCAGAAGGTCGTGCACGCGGCGGCGCCGCTGGCGCTGGGCCAGCCGAAGCCGAAGGACTACTTGTCCGCGGTCGCGCGCCTGGCGTCGTTCACCGACCTGCTACCGAGCAGGCCCAAGATCGCCGAGCGCACCACCGGCGAGGTGATGGGCGAGTCGGCCGAGAAGATGGCTCGCATCCACGGCGTCAGCCGCGCGGACCAGGACGAGTTCGCCGCCCGCTCACATCACCGCGCCGCGGCCGCCATCGAGTCCGGCCGGTTCGACGACGAGGTGCTGCGGATCCGCACGCCCGAAGACACGGAGATCCGGCGCGACGGCCTGGTGCGCGGCGACACCAGCGTCGCGAAACTGGCTGCACTGAAACCGGTTTTCGCCGCCGACGGCAGCGTGACCGCGGGCAACGCCAGCCCGCTCACCGACGGTGCCGCCGCGGTGCTGCTGATGAGCGAAGAGAAAGCGCACGCCCTCGGATATCGGCCGTTGGCGGCGTTCCGGTCGTGGAGCTACGTGAGCGTCGATCCGGCCGATCAGGTGCTCATCGGCCCGGCCATCTCGATGCCACGCGCGCTGGAGAAGGCCGGAATGTCCTTGGCCGACGTCGATCTCGTGGATATCCACGAGGCCTTCGCCGCCCAGACCTTGGCGGTGCTCACGGCACTGGCCAGCGACGAATGGGCCAAGACAAGGCTGGATCGCGATGCCGCCGTCGGCGAGGTGGACGTCGACAAGCTGAACGTGCACGGCGGCTCGATCTCGCTCGGTCACCCGTTCGGCGCCACCGGGGCGCGGATGGTGACCACCATGGCCAACGAACTGGCTCGCACGGGCAAGAACGCGGCCCTGCTCGGTATCTGCGCCGCGGGCGGCATCGGCGCATCGGCGGTGCTCGAACGCGTCTGAGGCGACGTGTAAGCGGCCCTGCCGGAGCCTCTCTCAGGCCTTGCCCGTGAAGCCCCGGCGCTTGCGCCCCTCGTCCGCGAGGATGCGCAGACAGGTCTGGTGCTTGGTCTCGCCGGGGACGCCCTCCCGACGCAGGCGCAACGTCGCCTGTGCCAGATCGATGCCCAGCTCGCTCGACAGCCGAACAGCATCGACATTGGCCATTGCACAAACCTCCTGGAACGGACGAAACCACGATGAAGCGCACTGCGTAAGTGACAGTTTCGCCCTTGTCGTACCCAGTGGGGATCCGATTGAAGCATGAACGATCCATACATTTGGGTAACGATGCGCGGAAGGTCAGCCCCGATAGGTCTCGCGGTGCACCGCGTCCGTGAGGGGTCTGCCCGCGCGCCAGCCGAAGCGCTCCAGATCGGGAGTGCGCTGGAACTCGCGCACCGGCCCGACGCACAGCCAGGCGACCGTGCGGACGCCCTTAGGGAGGCCGATCAGATCGGACAGGAAACCGGGATCGTAGAACGACACCCACCCCACGCCGATGCCTTCGGCGGTGGCGGCCAGCCAAAGGTTCTGGATGGCGAGAACCGCTGAGTAGATACCGGTTTCGGGCACCGTGGCCCGGCCGAGCACCTGCGGCCCGCCGCGATCATGGTCGTAGCAGACCACGATCCCGGTACCGCTCTCCGAGATGCCCTCGATCTTGATCGGCTCGAAGGTGGCGGCGCGCTCGGGCGGCAGCGCGTCGCGGAACTCGATGCGCTTCTGTGCCACGTGATCGGCGAACTCGCGCAGCGTCGCCGGCTCGCGGACCACCACGAAATCCCAGGGCTGCGAATTCCCGACGCTCGGCGCCCGGTGCGCGGCATCCAGCAGCCGCCACAGTGTCGCATCGTCGACGAGTTCGCCGGTGAACTCCGCGCGTACGTCACGACGGAGCCGGATGGCCTCGTAGACGCTCAGAACTTCAGCATGCACCGCCCGAGTCAATCAAACCCGGCGAACTCACCGCACACGGCGTGGGCTCCTGCGTCGCCGACCGACCGCGGCGCGGCGGGAGTGGAGGTCAGCGTGCCGCGGACACGCGGCGCTGGGCCAGCCGCCGCCGTCCCTCGGCGAGCGCGGTGCGCAGACCGCGGCGGCGGCCCGTCACCGGATCGATGGAGGCGGCGGTGTGGCCCCCGAACTTGCGTTCCGAGGCGGTCTCGGGCGCATCGTCGGCGGTGGCCCGCAGGTACTTGTTCGGCAACGCCAGTTTGAGGATGGTGCGCCACGCCTTGAAGTACTGCACCGGCAGCGAGCCGGTGGTGTAGGGCAGGTCGTACTTGTCGGCCAGCTCGCGCACCCGCACGGCGATGTCGGCGTACCGGTTGCTCGGCAGATCGGGGAACAGGTGGTGTTCGATCTGGTGGCTCAGATTGCCGGTCATGAAGTGCATGACCGGGCCGCCGGAGATGTTGGCGCTGCCGAGCATCTGGCGCAGGTACCACTGGCCGTGCGTTTCGCCGTCGATGTCGGCCTTGGTGAACTTCTCCGCCCCGTCGGGGAAGTGCCCGCAGAAGATCACCGCGTTGGACCAGACGTTGCGGATCGCGTTCGCGGCCAGGTTGGCCTTCAGCGTGGAGAAGAACGCGGGACCGGTGAGGGCGGGGAAGACCACGTAGTCCTTGAGGACCTGCTTGCCCATCTTGGTGAGCGCCTCGTCGCGCTTGCGCTCGAACTCGGCCCGTTCGGGGGAGCCGGGCTTGTACCGGCCCGCCACCAGTTTGCCCAGCTCCAGGTGCTGGATGGCGACGCCGTACTCGAAGAACAGCTGCAACAGCAGGTTGTAGACCGGGTTGCCCAGGTTGAACGGCTTCCAGCGCTGGTCGCGGGTCACCCGCAGCAGGCCGTAGCCGATGTCGTCGTCCATGCCGAGCACGTTGGTGTACTTGTGATGCAGGTAGTTGTGGGTGTGCTTCCAGTGCTTGGCCGCGCCGGTGTTGTCCCACTCCCACGAGCTTGAGTGGATCTCCGGATCGTTCATCCAGTCCCACTGCCCGTGCATGACGTTGTGCCCGATCTCCATGTTCTCGATGATCTTGGCGGTGCCGAGCAGTGCGACGCCTGCCAGCCACGCGGGGCGCTTCGGGCTCGCGAAGAGCACCGCACGGCCGCTGATCTCGAGAACGCGCTGCAACCGGATGACGTTGCGGATGTACTTCGCGTCGCGTGCGCCGCGCGAGGCTTCGATTTCCCGCCGGATCGCGTCGAATTCCGCGCCGAGTGCTTCCACGTCGGCCTCGGTGAGGTGCGCGTATTCCTTGACATCCGAGATCGCCATGCGGGTTACTTTACCGTAAGTTACGAAACCGTAGGTTGCGAGGTGCGCCGCACGGATGTGGCAAATACCTTATTGCGATCCCGGCTGCCGAATGGTAGGTTAGCGCGCCCTGCGACGGAAGCGAAAACGCTTGTCCCGCTTCGCTTTTTCGCGCAGCGCCGCTTGTTCGTGACGGGCCCGTTCCTGGAATGCGAGCTTGGCCTCGCGCAGCACCTGCCGCTCGTGTTCGGCCTTCTCCTGTAGGGCCGCCTTGGCCTCGCGGAGCATCTCCTTCTCCTGCCGCGCCTTCTCCCGAAGCACGATTTTCGCCTCGTGCAGCGCCGAACGCAGGCCGCGCCGCTCGCCGGTCTCCGGATCGACGCGCAGCCAGTGCGTGGACTCCGCGCCGAGCGACGGCAGCGTGATACCGGCGAACTTGCGCTCGGAGGAGGTCTCCGGCGCGTTGTCGGCGGTGGCCTTGAGGAACCGGTCCGGCAGGGCCAGCTTGTGGATCGTGCGGAAGGCCAGCAGATACTGCTTGCCCAGCGACCCGGTGGTGTAGGGCAGGTCGTACTTGTCGCACAGCTCGCGGACCCGTACCGCGACCTCCTGATACCGGTTGCTCGGCAGGTCGGGGAACAGATGGTGCTCGATCTGGTAGCAGAGGTTGCCGCTCATGAACGCCATGGCGGGCCCCGCTTCGAAGTTCGCGCTGCCGAGCATCTGGCGCAGGTACCACTCGCCGCTGGTCTCGTTCTCCAGCTGCTCGACGGTGAACTTCTCCGCGCCGTCGGGGAAGTGCCCGCAGAAGATCACCGCGTACGCCCACAGATTGCGCACCAGGTTCGCCGTCGCGTTGGCCTTCAGCGTGTGCTTGAACGCCGGGCCCGTCAGCGCGGGATGGATGAGGTAGTCCTTGGCCACCTGACGGCAGATCTTGCGGGCGAACTCCACGTTCGGCCGGGAGGCGATCTCCCAGCGCGGCGTGTCCGACAGCTCCTTGTCGATGCTCCAGTCGTGCAGCGCGATGCCCCACTCGAAGGTGGCGGCGAGCAGCAGGTTCGCCAGCGGTTGCACCAGATGGATCGGCCGCCACTGCTCGTCCCGGGTCATCCGGAGGATGCCGAAACCGAGGTCCTCGTCCTTGCCGAGGACATTCGTGTAGGTGTGGTGGGAGTAGTTGTGCGCCCGGCGCCACTGCGCGGAGGGGCCGGTCATGTCCCACTCCCACGAACTGGAGTGGATCTCCGGGTCGTTCATCCAGTCCCATTGCCCGTGGCTGACGTTGTGCCCGAGCTCCATGTTCTCGATGATCTTGGCCACCGAGAGCATCGCGGTGCCTGCCAGCCAGGCCCAGCGGTTGCGGCTGCCGAACAGCACCGCCCGGGCGGCTACCTCGAGACCGCGTTGCGCCGCGATCGTGCGCCGGATGTACTTCGCGTCGCGCTCGCCACGCGACAGCTCCACCGAACGCCGGATGGAATCGAGTTCCTGCCCCAGTGTCTCGATATCGGCCGCCGTGAGATGCGCGAACGCCTTGATGTCGGTGATGGCCACCGGGGTCCTTTCCCTACTCGATACATCTCGAGGGTACCTGCCGGACTAGACGTCCAGGGTGCAGTCGCCCGCCGCCGCCGAGATGCAGGTCTGCACCTTGTCGCCTTCGCGGCGCTCCTCACCGTTGCGCAGGTCGCGCGCGTGTCCGGAACTCAAGGTGACCACGCAGGTCTGGCAGATGCCCATCCGGCAGCCGAACGGCATCTGAACACCGGCGGACTCACCGGCCTCGAGCAGGCTGGTCGCGCCGTCGGCCGCGACGCTGCGACCGGTCTTGCCGAAGGTGACCGTGCCGCCCGCACCGACCGCGGAGCGTTCGATCTCGAAGCGCTCCACGTGCAGCCGGTCCGAGAGCCCCGCGTCGCGCCAGTGGTTCTCGATCTCGTCGAGCATTCCGGCCGGGCCGCACGCCCAGGTCTGGCGTTCGCGCCAGTCCGGGATCTCGGTGTCGAGATCGGCGAGGGCGAACTTGCCCCGCTCGGCGGTGAGATGCAGGCGGGTGTCGAAGCCGGGATTGCGGTCGCGCAGCGCGCCCAGCTCCGCGCCGAACATCACGTCGTCGGAAGTGCGCGCGGAGTGCAGGGCCACCACGTCGGTGAACACTTCGCGGCGGTCCATCGCGCGCAGCATGGCGATCACCGGCGTGATGCCGCTGCCCGCGGTGAGGAACAGCACCTTCTCCGGCGGCGGGTACGGCAGTACGAAACCGCCCTGCGGGGCGGCGAGCCGGACGACGGTGCCGACCGGCACGCCGCTGACCAGGTGGCTGGACAGGAAGCCTTCCGGCATCGCCTTCACGGCGATGGAGATCAGCCGCTTGCCGCCGTGGCCGGGGTCGGACCAATTCGGCGGACAGGTCAGCGAATACGAGCGCCAATGCCAGCGGCCGTCCACCAGGATGCCGATGCCGATGTACTGGCCGGGCTGGTATTTGAAGTCGAAGCCCCATCCCGGCTGGATCACCAGCGTCGCGGAATCGGCGGTCTCCTTGCGTACCTCGACGATGCGTCCCCGCAGCTCGCGAGCCGACCACAGCGGGTTGGCCAGGTGCAGGTAGTCGTCGGGCAGCAGCGGTGTGGTCACGCGCGCAACGGCTCCGCGCAGCACATTCAGCTTGCCGCCGCGCTCGGCGACGCTCGCGGCGGGCGCCTCCAGCCACGCACGGACGCTTCGCACAGAGCTCCCAATTTTCGAACCCATCGCTGCCGTTGATCTCCCTGTCGTCGGATGCGCGGGCCGCCGTCTCGCCGATCGGAGGCCTCGCCAGCAAGGTTACGGCATCGTAGGTTACGGCGGCAGGTCGGTGGCGCGCCCGCCGCGGCGATTCAGAGGAGCTCGAGCAGAAACGGCAGCTCTTGGGCCGCGTACCAGGCCAATTGGTGGTCCTCGGCGTCGCCGAGGACGAACTCGGCGTCGGTGTCGCCGAGATCGGCCGCGTCCACCACGTCGACGGCCTTGGCCACCTGCGATTCGGCGTCGGCCAGGTCGACGTGCACCGAGGCGATCTGCTGGTAGCCGATCGGGCCCGCCAGCCGGACCACCGCGTCGTCGAGGTCGGGCCGCAGCTTCGCGCCGGTCACGTCGGCGGCGATCACCGCACGGCGGTAAACCGGGTTACCGCCCGCCCCCGGCGCGGCCTCGTCGTCGGAGTCCTCCGATCCGATCGCCTCGCGTTCGGCGGCCAGCAGTCGCAGCGAGGCGCGCGCGGCCTCGTTCATGGCGACTTCGCCGAGTTCCTCGTCGTCGCCGGAGGCGTAGGCCTCGCGCAGCGCGGGCGTCACCGCGAACGCGGTCCCGCCGACGGGGGCCAGTTCACGGTTGCCGACCAGATCGCGCAGCATCGGCACCGTAGCCGGGATGTAGACCCGCAGCTTCTTCTCATCAGACGCAGGCACCGAGCATCTCCTCCATGGAATCGCGCACCGCCGTGGCGAGCACGCCGATGTCGGCCATCGCGTCGCGGTCGGCGTTGAGACCGTAGAAGACACGCCCGTCGTAGGACGTGATCCCGATACTCGACGCCTGATTGCGCAGCAGTGGCGACACCGGGTACATCTCCAGCATCCGCGCGCCGCCGATGTACATCGGCGCCTGCGGACCCGGCGCGTTGGTGATCACCAGATTGAACGTGTGTTCTGCGAACGTACTCGCCGCTCGCACACTCATCGCATGCAGGCTGGCCGGAGCGAAACCGGCCAGGTGCACGAGCGTACGCGCGCGGACGCCGCGCCGCTGACGACCGTTGAGTTCGGAGGCGTGCGCGATGTGCGACAACCGCATCACCGGGTTCGGTTCGCCCACCGGCAGATCGATCAGGAACGACGACACCTCGCTCGCCGAGTGCGTCTGGTCGCCCTCGTTTCCCTCGACGTACACCGACATCGGCACCACAGCTCGCAGCGTGGTGGACTCGGTGAGGGCTTCCCCGCGCGACAGCAGCCAGTTGCGCAGAGCGCCGGTGACCACGGCGAGGATGGCGTCGTTGGTCGAGCAGCCGAACCGCTTGCGGATCGTCCGGTAATCCGCCAGGTCGGTGCGCACCACGTCGAAGCGCCGGTTCCGCGAAGTACGTGTGTTCAGGGGGCTGGCGGGCGCGCCGGTCGCCGCGGTGCGCACGGCGGCGACCACCGACTCGACCGCCTTGCCCGCCGTCCCGACCACCGCGAACGCGCCCGCGCTCGCGTCCCGGGCGACCTCGAGGGCTCTGCGCGGCTGTGCGGCGAGGTGGGCGAGCGCGCCGACCAGCAGTTCCATCTCACCGGGTTCGCGCGGCGCGATCCAGTCGTCGCAGGCCAATTCGCGGGGGGCGGGCCCCGCGTCGAGGATCACATGGCCGATCTCGAGCGCGGTGTCCCCGTCCACCAGGGCGGAATGCGTCTTGGTGAAGATGGCGCAGCGGCCGTCGGACAGCCGTTCGATCAGGTACATCTCCCACAGCGGCCGGGCCGGGTCCAAGGGGTGGGAGACGAGGCGGGCGACCAGGTCGTGCAGCTGTTCGTCGGTGCCGGGACCGGGAAGCGCCGAACGCCTGATGTGGTAGGTGATGTCGAAACGGCTGTCCTCGACCCAGACCGGCCGCCCGAGCGACAGCGGGATCTCCCGCACTTTGCGCCGGTATCTCGGTACCAGCGAGAGCCTGCTCTCGACCAGATCGACCAGCCGGTCGTAGTCCAGGATCGGCCTGCCCGAGCTGTCGCCGGGATCGGTGTTCCGCACGATCGCGAGAGAGCCGATATGGATCGGGTTGCTACTCGACTCGAGCCGGTAGAAGGCCGTGTCTTGCGGCGTCAGTCTCGTGATCACGCTGCCCGGTACTCCTTTCCCGATGCCCGCCCCCGCTTCATTGTGCTGCCGCATCAACCGTTGGCCCGGCCGTTGTGGCATTTCTGATGAATTCCGTACACGTTTTTCCGCGCCGGGGGCCCATGACACGCTGGTCGACTCGAGTTCTGCGAACCGATTCGATCACAGGGCGGAGCGGGATGCATGGCCGAACCGTCCGGGTCGCCCGGCGGACACCTTCTCCAGCCGGGCGCGATCACTTCGCGGCAGGTCCACGCAGCGCCGCAGGCGCTGCACATCCAACAGACCATTACCATGGGGCATGCAGCGGATTCCGCGCAACCGCGTGGGCCGCACCGGCCCGGGGGCCGACGACACGATTTGACACACCGACCAGAGGACTGACGAGACCCGTGCCTGCGCTGACACTGACGAGGTTGCTACGGATTGGTGAGGGTCGCATTGTCAAGCGGCTCTCGCATTTCGCCGACCAGGTCCTCGCCCTCGAACCGGAGTACGAGGACCTCAGCGACCTGGAGCTACGGGCCAAAACCGACGAGTTCCGCGAGCGGTACGCCGAGATGGTCGAGGACGGCGAGCCCGATCCGCTCGGCCAGCTGATGGCCGAGGCGTTCGCCGTCGCGCGGGAGGCGTCCTGGCGGGTGCTCAGCCAGAAGCACTACAAGGTGCAGATCATGGGCGGCGCCGCGCTGCACACCGGCAACATCGCCGAGATGAAGACCGGTGAGGGCAAGACCCTCACCTGTGTGCTGCCCGCCTACCTGAACGCGATCAGCGGCGACGGCGTGCACGTCGTCACGGTGAACGACTACCTGGCCAAGCGCGACGCGGAGTGGATGGGCCGCGTGCACCGCTTCCTCGGCCTCGAGGTCGGCGTGATCCTGTCCGGCATGAGCCCCGCGCAGCGGCGGGTGGCCTACAACGCCGACATCACCTACGGCACGAACAACGAGTTCGGCTTCGACTACCTGCGCGACAACATGACGCACTCGCTCGACGACCTGGTGCAGCGCGGGCACAACTTCGCCATCGTCGACGAGGTCGACTCCATCCTCATCGACGAGGCGCGCACCCCGCTGATCATCTCGGGGCCCGCCGACGCCTCGTCGAAGTGGTACGCGGAGTTCGCGCGGATCGCGCCGCTGCTGAAGAAGGACCTGCACTACGAGGTCGACATCAAGAAGCGCACGATCGGCGTGCACGAGGCGGGCGTCGAGTTCGTCGAGGACCAGCTCGGCATCGACAACCTCTACGAGGCCGCCAACTCGCCGCTGGTGAGCTACCTGAACAACGCCGTCAAGGCCAAGGAGCTCTACACCCGCGACAAGGACTACATCGTCCGCGACGGCGAGGTGATCATCGTCGACGAGTTCACCGGCCGCATCCTGGTCGGCCGCCGCTACAACGAGGGCATGCACCAGGCGATCGAGGCCAAGGAAGGGGTGGAGATCCAGCCGGAGAACCAGACCCTGGCCACCATCACCCTGCAGAACTACTTCCGCCTCTACGACAAGTTGTCCGGCATGACCGGTACCGCCGAGACCGAGGCCGCCGAGCTGCACCAGATCTACAGCCTCGGTGTGGTGCCCATCCCGACGAACAAGCCGATGATCCGCGCCGACCAGTCCGACCTGATCTACAAGACGGAGGAGGCCAAGTTCTCCGCCGTGGTCGACGACGTCACCGAGCGGCACGAGAACGGCCAGCCGGTGCTGATCGGCACCACCAGCGTCGAGCGCTCGGAGTACCTGTCCAAGCAGTTCACCAAGCGCGGCATTCCGCACAACGTGCTGAACGCGAAGTTCCACGAGAAGGAAGCGGAGATCATCGCCGAGGCGGGCAGGCCGGGCGCGGTGACCGTCGCGACGAACATGGCGGGCCGCGGTACCGACATCGTGCTCGGCGGCAACCCGGACATCATCGCCGACATCCTGCTGCGCAAGCAGGGGCTGGACCCGGTCGAGACGCCGGAGGAGTATGAGCGCGCCTGGCTGCCCACCCTGGACCAGGTCAAGGCCCAGACCGCCGAGGACGCCGAGTTGGTGCGCGAGGCGGGCGGCCTCTATGTGCTGGGCACCGAGCGGCACGAGTCGCGCCGCATCGACAACCAGCTGCGCGGCCGCTCCGGCCGACAGGGCGACCCGGGTGAATCCCGCTTCTACCTGTCGCTGGGCGACGAGCTGATGCGCCGGTTCAACGGCGCCGCGCTGGAAGCGATCATGACGCGGCTGAACCTGCCCGACGACGTGCCGATCGAGGCGAAGATGGTCTCCAAGGCCATCAAGAGCGCGCAGACGCAGGTCGAGCAGCAGAACTTCGAGATCCGCAAGAACGTCCTCAAGTACGACGAGGTGATGAACCAGCAGCGCACCGTCATCTACGGCGAGCGCGATCGGATCCTGCGCGGCGAGGACATGGAGGGCCAGGTCCAGAGCATGATCACCGATGTGATCACTGCCTACGTGGACGGCGCCACCGCCGAGGGCTACGTCGAGGACTGGGATCTGGAGAAGCTGTGGACGGCGCTGAAGACGCTGTACCCGGTGAGCCTGGACTACCGGGACCTGACCGGCGAGACCGAGGTCGGCGAGGCGGGCGAGCTCACGCGCGAGGAGTTGCTCGAGGCGCTGCTGGACGACGCGCACGATGCCTACGAGCGCCGCGAGGCCGAGATCGACGGCCTGGCGGGCGAGGGCAGCATGCGCAATCTGGAACGACAGGTGCTGCTGTCGGTGCTCGACCGCAAGTGGCGTGAGCATCTCTACGAGATGGACTACCTCAAGGAGGGCATCGGCCTGCGGGCCATGGCGCAGCGCGACCCGTTGGTGGAGTACCAGCGCGAGGGCTTCGACATGTTCACCGCGATGCTCGACGGCCTCAAGGAGGAGTCGGTCGGCTTCCTGTTCAACCTGCAGGTCGAGGTTCAGCAGCCGCAGCCGGAAGGCGTCGCCGTCGGCCAGGGTCTTCGTTCGCCCGTCGGAGCGACGACCGCCCCGCGTCCGCTGCCCACCGAGGAGGCTCCGGTCGCCAACGGGCACGCCGCGCCGGCGGCCCTGCGCGCCAGGGGTATCGATGACACCGCCCCGCGCGGTTTCAGCTACTCCGGCCCGGACGAGGGCGGCCGCGCCGCGGTGCACAGCGACACCGAGGAGTACGGCGTGGACGGGGGTCCGCAGCCCACCCGTCGCGAGCGCCGCGAGGCCGCCCGCGCCGAGGCGAAGGGCCGTCGCGGCCCGAAGTCGCGCCGCCGTCACTGATCCGCTGAATTACGAAGGCGCCCAGGGTTTTCCTGGGCGCCTTCGTCGTGTTTCCATGTGGGCTTTTGGATTCCGCTGACCGCCGCGCATGTGTTGCAGGCCGGGCAGAGCGCATTCATCGGCAGGCTGTTCGACTGAGCACCTGTACGGGCGCGTACCGGTCTACCAGGGATCGTTGAAGTTCAGGGCGACCAGCAGGCGGCGGATGGCGGCCACCCGGTGTTCCTTGCCCGGCAACTGGTCCAGGGCGCATTCGGGATCGGCGGGCGGACCGAGATGGGTGCAGCCCCGCGGACAGTCCTCGATGGCGTCGGCGAGGTCGGTGAAGGCGGCGATGACGTCGTCCGGCGTGATGTGCGCCAGGCCGAACGACCGCACGCCCGGCGTGTCGATGACCCAGCCGCCGCCGGGTAGCGGGAGCGCGACCGACTGTGTGGAGGTGTGCTTGCCCTTGCCCACCCCGGATACCTCGCCCACGGCCCGCTCCGCCTCCGGCACAAGGCGATTCACCAGAGTGGACTTGCCCACGCCGGAGTGGCCGATCAGCGCGGTGAGGTGATCGGTGAGCAGATCGAGCACCGGATCGAGCGGATCGTCGATGCCGCCGTAGACGATGGTGAGGTCGAGATCGTCGAAAGCGGCGGCGAATTCGGAATCGGCCGCCAGATCGTGTTTGGTCAAGCACAGAACCGGTTGCAGCCCACCGGCGTACGCGGCGACCATGGCGCGCTCCACGAAGCCGGTGCGCGGGGGCGGGTCGGCGAGCGCGACCACGATGAACAGCCGCTCCGCGTTGCCGACCACGATGCGCTCGAACGGATCGGTGTCGTCGGCGGTACGGCGCAGTACCGTCCGGCGGTCGGCGACCCGGACGATGCGCGCGAGGGTATCCGGTCGCCCGGACAGGTCGCCGACCACGTCCACTTGGTCGCCGACCACGATCGGAGTGCGGCCCAGTTCCCTGGCGCGCATCGCGACGATGCGGCGATCCGGATCGCCGCCGAGGACGCATCCCCACCGGCCCCGGTCGACCGCCACCACCATGGCCTGCTCGGCGTCGCTGTGCTGCGGACGGGTCTTGGTGCGCGGACGGGAACTGCGCCCCGGACGAACCCGGACATCGGATTCGTCGTAGCTGGCCGCGGATCGTCCTCCCCGACTCAGTGCGCCGCTCCTTCGTCGGATAGCGCGGGGTCGAGCATCTGCTCCCACAACGCGACGAAGTTCGGCAGGGTCTTGGCCGTGGTCCCGATGTCCTCGATCTCGATCCCGGGGACCCGCAGGCCGAGAATGGCTCCGGCCGTGGCCATCCGGTGGTCGGCGTAGGAATGCCACTTGCCGCCGTGCAGTTCGGTGGGCACGATCTCCAGTCCGTCCTCGGTCTCGGTCACCTTGCCGCCCAGGCGGTTGATCTCGGTGGACAGCGCGGCCAGCCGGTCGGTCTCGTGACCGCGCAGATGGGAGATGCCGCGCAGCACGGACGGGGAGTCGGCCAGCGCGGCCAGCGCGGCGACGGTGGGCGTCAGCTCACCCACGTCGTGCAGGTCGATGTCGATGCCTGCGAGCCGGTCGGGGCCGTGCACGGTGAGCACGCCGTCGAAGATCCGCGCTTCCGCGCCCATCCGCACGAGGATCTCGCGGATGACGTCGCCCGGCTGGGTGGTCAGCCGCGGCCAGTGCGGGATGCTGACCGTGCCGCCCGTGATCGCGGCCGCGGCCAGGAACGGGGTGGCGTTGGACAGGTCCGGCTCGATCTCCCAGTCCACGGCCCGGATCGGCCCGTGCTCCACGGTCCAGGTCTGCGCCTTGAAGCTGTCCGCGGGCGCCTGCACCCGCACGTCGGCGCGCCGCAGCATCTCCACGGTCATCTCGATGTGCGGCATCGACGGCAGCGCCTTGCCGTCGTGGTGCACCACCAGGCCCTCGTCGAAGCGCGCGGCCGACAGCAGCAGGCCCGAGACGAACTGCGACGACCCGGACGCGTCGATCGTCACGGTGCCGCCGCGCAGCGCGCCCTTGCCGTGCACGGTGAACGGCAGTGTGTCGCCATCGATATCGGCGCCGAGCGAGCGCAGCGCGTCCAGGATGGTGCGCAGCGGTCGGATCCTGGCCTGTTCGTCACCGTCGAACGCGACATCGCCGGACGCCAGGGCGGCGACCGGCGGCAGGAAACGCATCACCGTGCCCGCGAGCCCGCAGTCGACCGTGCCGCCGCCCAACGGCGCCGGGGTGACGGTCAACGTGTCGCCCGCGCCCTCGATGTCCGCACCGAGCGCGCGCAGCGCGGCGATCATCAGGTTCGTGTCCCGGCTGCGCAGCGCACCGGTGATGGTGGACGGACCGTCGGCCAGTGCGGCCAGGATGAGCGCCCGGTTCGTGATCGATTTCGATCCGGGCAGGGTCACGGTCGCGTGTACGGGGACCTCGACATGGGGCGCTGACCAGAAGTTCACTCGTCCATCATCACACGGTGCCGATTTGCCGCGCCTTCGCGCGGCGTGTTCGCGGCCCCGGGCCTTCACATAGCGGATCGCCGCCGGTACCACCTACGGGCACGGGGCCGGGTACTCGCGAGGTCGAGTGCCCGGCCCCGGCCGTGGGACTCCTACTTGTGCCGTCCGTGCAGGAACGGAACGAGCTTGCGCAGCAGCTTCATCGTGGAGTCGGTGCGGCTGTAGCTCAGCAGCGCCATGCCCGGAACAGTGAAGCGCTGCACCGCGATCGAGTGCGGACGGGTGAACTCGCGCAGACCCGGTTCGCCGTGGATGCGGCCGATGCCGGAATCGCCGACACCGCCGAAGGGCAGGCCGGGGATGGCGGCGAAGGCGAGCACCGAGTTCACCGAGGTGGCGCCGACGCGCAGCCTGCGCGCGATGTCCAGACCGTTCTTCTTCGAGTAGACCGCCGAGGACAGGCCGTACTTGGAGTTGTTGGCCAGTTCCACCGCCTCGTCGACGCTGTCGACGGAGCGGATGGTGATGGTCGGGCCGAAGGTCTCCTCGGCCACCGCCTCGGAGTTCTCGTCCACGTCGACCAGTACGACCGGTTCGATGAACGGCGCCTTGACCGACTCGGGGCCGCCGAGCACCGCGGTGCCGCCGTTCTTCAACGCGTCGTCGATGTGGCGGCGCACGATGTCGATCTGGCTCGGCATGGTCATCGGGCCGTAGGCGGCCTTGTCACCGGAGCCGGGCTTGATGTCGGTGAGGATGCGCTTGACCTCCGCGACGAACTCCTCGCGCACCGAGCGGTCGACGTAGACCCGCTCGACGCCCGCGCAGGTCTGGCCGCTGTTGGCGGTGGCGCCCCAGGCGACCGCGTCGGCCGCGGCCTTGATGTCCGCGTCGGCGGCGACGATCACCGCGTCCTTGCCGCCGCACTCCAGCAGCACGGGGGTGAGCCGTTCGGCGGCGGCGGCCATGATCCGCTTACCCGTGGCGGTGGAGCCGGTGAACGCGATCTTGTCGACGTCCGAGCGGACCAGCGCCGCGCCCGTGGCGCCGTAGCCGTTGATCGTGGTGAAAACGCCCTCGGGCAGTTCACGATTGGCTTCGGCGAACGCGTCGGCGAGGAAGTTACCGATGCCGGTGGAGTATTCGCTCGGCTTGAACACGACGGTGTTGCCCGCGGCCAGCGCGTAGGCGATGGAACCGTTCGGCGTGTAGACCGGGTAGTTCCACGGGCCGATCACGCCGACGACGCCGAGCGGGCGCTGCTCGAGCCGGGCGCTGAAGTTCGACATCAGCGCGCCGGGGGAGACCCGCTTGGGGCCGAGCACCTTCTTCGCGTTCTTGGCCGCCCAGGAGATGTGCTCGAGCGCGAGCATCAATTCCAGGAAGGCGTCGTCGAGCGGCTTGCCGTTCTCGGCGTGGATCAGTGCGCAGAATTCGTCCGATTTCTGCACAAGCTTGCTCGACCAGCGCAGCAGATGCGTGCGCCGCTGATCGAAACTCAGCGCGCCCCAGGTGGCGGCCGCTGCGCGAGCCTTGGCGACCGCGGCGGCCACCGCGTCGTCGTCGGCGATGACGTGCGTGCCGATCACCTCGCCTGTCGCCGGATTGACCGACGTCAGTGCCGTGTCGTGATCGGCCGGTTTGGTGTCGGTGGATGTCACAGTGGTTCTCCTCTTGCCGTCTGCGGTCGACGGTCGATGCGCATGTCCGAGCGGACGGGCAGCCCGTCCTCCGATGAGAGAATGCTATGTCACAACTCTCAACAGGTCACCAGCTATGCACCAATTGTCCCCGACGCTGTCGGTGGCAAGTGGGACTATCGGGATATGTGCGGACGATATGCGACCACGACCAATCCCGGCAGGCTCGCGGTGGAGTTGGATGCGCTCGACGAGACCGGCGCGGCCGACGAGAGCTCGTTCACCAATTACAACGTCGCTCCGACGACCCAAGTGCTCACCGTGGTCGAGCGGCACGACCGAGACCACGAAGACGACGACCCGAAACTGCGTATCCGGCGCATGCGCTGGGGCCTGATCCCGGTATGGACCAAAGCGGCCGAGCCCGGTGTACCGGTCAAAGGCAAACCGCTGTTCAACGCCCGCGCCGACAAGGCCGCCACCACGCCGTCCTTCCGTGACGCGGTGAAGTACCGGCGCTGCCTGGTGCCGATGGACGGCTGGTACGAGTGGGTCGTCGAGCCGAACGGCGAGAAAGGCAAAGTCGCCAAGCATCCCTACTACATGGCCAACGCGGACGGTTCCCGTCTCTACATGGCCGGCCTGTGGTCGGTCTGGCGCGACCGGTCGCAACCGGAGAGCCGACCGCTGCTGTCGTGCACCATCCTCACCACCGACGCGGTCGGCGACCTCACCCGCATCCACGACCGGATGCCGCTGCCCATGCCACAGGAACACTGGGACGCGTGGCTGGACCCGGATCACCCGGCCCCGGCGAGCCTGCTGGAGACGCCGTCCGAGGAGACGGTCGCCGCCATCGTGCCCCGCCCGGTCCCCTCTCTGGTCAACAGCGTGCGCAACAACGGCCCCGAACTGCTCGCCCGCGTGGAGGATCAGAAGGAAGCCGAGCAGATCAGCCTGCTGTGAGCGGCAGCTAGCGAAGCGAGACCGAGCATGTTCCGTTCGCGGCCCGGCTCGTGTCACGCGGACACGAGCCGGGCCGCGAACACCCAGCGCCGCA